>JANOIJ010000087.1:0-25802 GCA_031407575.1 Gemmatimonadaceae bacterium
GGACCGCACGACAACGTCATCAAGCCGTGGGAAGGACGCACGGTACCCGGCATCGCGAACGCCGCGCAGGGCACGTCGCCCGGCGGTCCGTTCACGTCGAGCCTCCCCGCCGACAACCCATGGTTCGCCGAGGTCTCGCGCCGCTTCCGCGCCACCACCGGACTCGGCGACGGTGCCCCGACGAACGACGACAAAGGCGGCCTGGTTTCATTCGCCTACTATGGTATGGGACGCCTGAGCTTTGGCTCGCGTGGTTGGTGGGCGCCGAAGGTTCCCGTCGACACCAGCGGCGGACGACGCGCACCTGCATTGCCGACGCCGGACCCACTCGCCGACGAGCGCGCGAACCTGCGCTGGGCGCAGGCCAACGGCGGCTTCGTCGAATGGACCGCCGTGCGCACTGACGCATTCGACGGCAAGCAGGTGGAGGTCGGCGGGTTCAAGCCGTACGCGCTGCTCAACCCGCCGGCCAGCGAGCTGGACTCCGTCGCCGCGCGCCAGACGCGATTTGTCGCGCAGCTCGCCGGCATGCTGCCGCGCATCTCGCTGCGTGAAGTGGTCGTCGACGCGGTGGGACCACGCGTCTTCCGGATCACCGCGCAGGTGGCCAACGACGGCTACCTCCCCACGCTGTCGGCCATCGGCACGCGCGCACGCTGGGCGCGCCGCATCCGCGTCGATCTGCAACTGGGCGCGAATCAACAGATCGTCAGCGGACGCGCCGTGCAGCTCATCGACGCGATTCGCGGCAGCGGAAACGCCAGCACGGTGACGTGGACCGTCGTCGCCGACGCCGGCTCGACCATGACGCTCAAGGCGGAGAGCCCGGTTGCGGGCTCCGTATCGCAGACCATCACACTTCGCGCGAGATAGACGACGATGCGATTCACATACGCCATCATCGCCGCGCTCGCCGCGGCCACTCCACTCTCGGCGCAGCGCACGTCGACGACGCCAGCGCCTCGCGCCACGCAGGTTCCCGTCGCCGGCTCGCTCGCCGCGATGGGCTCGCCCGTGAATCCCAAGGTCGTCGTCGCATGGAATCGGTTTTACGATCACGCGCAGATCGGCGAGATCTGCCGGCGTCTGGCGGCAGCGCATCCGGATCGCGTGAAGTGCGGTTCCATCGGCAAGAGCACGCAGGGCCGCGACATGTGGCTTCTCACGGTGACGAACTTCCGGAAGGGCGATGCGGACGCGAAGCCCGCGATGTGGATCGACGGCAACATCCACTCGAACGAGATCCAGGGCTCGGAGTTCTCGCTGTATACCGCGTGGTATCTCGCAGAGATGGCGGATGAGGTGCCAGCGGTCGCGAAGATGCTGGACGAACGCGTGCTGTACATCGTGCCGACCATCAACCCTGATGCGCGCGATCACTACATGCACAAGCCGAACACGGCGAGCTCGCCGCGCTCGGGACTCGCACCGCGCGACAACGACGGCGACGGCGTGATCGACGAGGACAACCTCGATGACCTCAATGGCGACGGTCACATCACGCAGATGCGGCGTCGCAATGCGAATGGGCGCTTCAAGGAGAATCCGGAGATTGCGGGCCAGTTGATTCCCGTGCGCGCCGGCGAGAAGGGCGAATGGGATCTGCTCGGCCAGGAGGGATTCGATAACGACGGCGACGGCCTGGTGAATGAAGATGCCGACGGCGGGTATGATCCAAACCGCAACTGGCCGTGGCGCTGGGCACCGCAGTACGTGCAGGGCGGTGCGGACATGTATCCGGGCTCGCTCGCGGAGACGCGGAACGTCATGGACTTCGTCAACGCGCATCCGAACATCGCGGGCGCACAGAGTTACCACAATTCCGGCGGCATGCTGTTACGCGGTCCCGGTGTGCCGCAGGACGAGTTCCGTCCGGCGGACGTCGCCGTGTTCGACCAGCTCGGCCGCGTTGGTGAGCAGATCCTGCCGGGCTATCGCTACATGATCGTGTGGAAGGACCTCTACATCGTGTGGGGCGGTGAGCTCGACTGGTTTTACGGCGCGAAGGGGATCTTCACCTTCTCGAACGAGCTCTTTACGCCGTTCCTGTACTTCAGCCGTCCAGCGAACGACACCAGTCGCTATGGCAACGTGTCCGCGACGTTCGACCGCCTGCTGCAGATGAACGAGGCGTCCGTGCCGTGGACCAAGGCGAAGCATCCCCAGTATGGCGACGTCGAGATCGGCGGCTTCAAGAAGAACTTTGGGCGCGTGGAACCGGGCTTCCTGCTGGAGATGGACGCTCACCGCAACATGATGTTCACGTTGTACCAGACCGACCAGATGCCGCTCGTCGAGGTGGACACCATCGTCACGCGATCGCTCGGCGGCGGCCTCACCGAGGTGACGGCGACGATTGCCAATCGACGACTGGCGCCGACGCACACGCAGCAGGACGTGGAGAATCGCATCACGCGTCCCGACTGGATCACACTTACCGGCGGCAACGTCGTCGCGGGGTTCGTCGTCACGGACGTGCTGGGCAACTTCACGGCTGAGCAGAAGCGCAATCCGTCGCGCATCGAAGTACGGAACATCGGCGGCAATGCGACCGTCACGGTGCGGTGGATCGTCCAGGGCGCGGGACCGTTCACGATCAGTGTGGACTCGCCGAAGGGAGGCACGCACACGCGCACGTTCAGGTAGCGTGCGCTAAACGGGCTGCCGTGATGCGCGATTACAGCGCCCGGAAGGTGGCGGATGGCCGCGTGCTTGACGTACATCGGCTATTTGCCCGGCGTGGGACTCGTGGGACGATGATCAAAACTCAAGACACGGGCGAGCCGCCACCCGCCGTCCGTTCTGCGCCAGAGATGGACAAACTGCGCGACTTCGCTCGTCGCGGCGCCGCGCTCCACAAAACGATGCGCGCCGATCTGGACGGCGCCGTAACTACTTATCGGATACACGCGGAGACTGCCTGCAATGACCTCCCGAGTGATTCCACGATCCCGGGGACAGTTCCGCGTGAGGTTCTTGGTGGTCTCACGAACCTGCGCGCCCGATGAGAAGCCTGCGCGATCGTGATAGAACTCGACATCGTCACTAAAGACTCCGTTGGCCTTGGTCGCGTCGCAGGAGACGAACGATGCGTCGAAGAGCAGGCTATCGCTGCGTCTCAGCTCCTCGAACAGAATACCAGAGCGTGAGGAATCGACAGGCATCGTTGCCTTGGTCGCCGGTGCTGTGACGATCTGGCCGCGGAGATTAGGATGCGCGACGAGTGTGAGTAGGGCGGCAAGAAGCGGCGCGCATGATGATGCCAAGAACTGTCGACGGACAAGGCTACGCATGAGGAGCCTCGTTAGAAGTTGCAAATCGCTCGACAAGTTCGCGTTCGTCAGGTGGCCGGCGCCAATTGCCGACGAATGCCCGCTGCGATCTCGGCACGCATCGCATCGCCGCCGGGATCGTCGTGGCGATTGAAGTCGAGCCGCACGCCATCATCGCGATATCGGGCAATGACGTGCAGTTTCCAGTGGGCGACCAGATTGTAGCCCTGACCGGTGAGATCGTCCTCGGTGATGTACGTAATACCATCGGGCTTGCCCGCGTCGACGATTGCACGTCCGATCCGCTGCGCGGCGTGCATCGCCGCCGCAGCGACATCCGGCGGCAGGTCTGGCAGCCGCTCGGCGTGACTGCGTGGAACGATGATGACGTGGTAGCGATTGATCGGCCGCTTGCTGACGACTGCCTGTACGAGCGCGTCGGTAAAGACCGTCATGGCAGGATCATCGAGTTCGCAGAAGGGGCACGCTGAATCAGGCACGTTTCATCGTTGAGGACGTGTGGCCACATGACGCTCACGTTGAGCTGCTTGCGAATCCAGAAATATGCGGGCGCAGCGAACTTCCGCACATAGCCCGTCTGCTCCAACGAACGTTCGTACGCGGTTCGCGATGCCTGCTTACAGGTCGGTGTACGTAAGCGCAATCGCCTCGCCGGCGGCAAGCCTCCGGACGCCCTCCTCGCTATCGACGATGAACTCGGAGAAGGTGACCTCGTCGTCGCTCCCAAGCTGCTCGTCCTTACGCTCATGGTAGACAATCAGAACCTTGCGCACCCCGGCGAACACTACCTGAACGGCGTGTCGCGCCCCTGCGGTGTCAGTCTCGTAGAGTGTGCTGTCGTCCACTTCCTCGCGTCGGCCGAGGACCTCGGCGCGCGCGTGTGCGGCTGCGCCATCTGGGGCCTCGAGGAGGTGAACGTTCTCCCAGACCGTGAAACGAGTCTGCGGACCGTCCTTCCGGCGAAAGTAGACGACGACGTGCGCGGCAAACCATGGCATACTTACTCTCAATCCGTCTCGCGGGCTAAACACCCACAGTTCACTTGCAAGGGAACACAGGCAAAGCGCGAGCGCCACTCGATGAGTGGGCCGTCGAGGTCGACTATGGTTACCGTCGCTTATCGCCGAGATCTGCTTGAATGAGTCGGATGAGTCGGCTGGTCGGCTTTTCGAGGTGACGCAGATTAAAGAGGCGGATTTGACTCGCCATCGCCTGAACCTGCAAGGCGCTGATGATCTCAGGATCGTTCAGTGCACCGGCGACATCGACTTGACCCCAGCGCGACCCATCATTTGCCGCGCGCCGCAACGCAGACTGTGAGTGGCGCGCACGGCCAAGGGCGACGCGTTCCGTGCTATTCCAAATCAACGCCTCTGTGTGGCGCAATATTGTCTCGGTCTGGTCGATCAGCGACGAATATGCAACGAGCTCGAATCGAAGTGTGTCACCGTCCAACAGACGCAGATCGCCGCCCTCCACGAGCGCTGTCAACGTTCCCGTTAGCGGGTGGAAAAAATGGTACCCGGTAGGCAGCTCCAAGGAGTCGATCGGCGGGAGCTGGCCACGAAATGCGCGGTCGATGACCCGGCTCGCAAGCTCGAGTTTCTTGGTGTCGCCTGCAATCGCGTTCTGAAGTTGTCGCTCCGTTCCCCGGAAATCGACGAGTAGCTGCTGGAGGTACTCGTTGGCCCGTCGGCGCTCTTGGCGCTGCTCCCACCACGAATCCGCACCAAGCGCGATCAGCACGCCGGCCACGATAACCGCCAGCTCCGCGATCAGGCGTTTCCAGGGCAGTGACACTCCTACGACTTCAGGATTCATGTGTCGGCGGTGGGTGTTCGCGCGTGTGAAAGTCGGATACGCTCCGCACCAGCACAAGGACAGGGACAGTAGGTACTGTCGGTCGGCCTGGACCTGACTTGAACGTCCACCCGTCTCCGGCAATCCCAGCATCGTCGGGGCGCGCCGGTGCGGCCAGACGACGCCATTCTACGACGTGTGCTTTGCCTCCGGTACGTACCACGACACGATGTTTCCGTTCTTGAACTGGCGGGTCTTCGTGAGCGTGAGGTTCACCGTATCGGGCACGTCCTCGAACATCGTGCGCCCGCCGCCGAGCACGATGGGATTGACCACGATTTGATACTCGTCGATCAGGCGAGCCGCGGTCAGCTGCGCCACGATGGTGCCGCTCCCCATGATGACCATATCCGTCCCGGACTCACCCTTCAACTGACGGACCGCTTCCGCGAGATCGCCCTTCATGAGCCGAGTGTTCTTCCATGACGCGGTGTCGAGTGTCCGCGAGAAGACCACCTTGGGCAGGTTGTTCATCGCGTCGGCGACGGCCCCATTGGCTTCCTTCGCGGCCGGTGTGGGCCAGTAGCTCTTCATCATGTCATAGGTCACACGGCCGAACACGAGCGTCGAGTCGCCGCCGGCGTTACTGGCCGTGAACTCCGCCCACTCGGGATCCTGCTTGTGCGCCCAGCTCATGTCGCCATTGGCATCGACGAAGTAGCCGTCGAGGGAGACCTGATTGAAGACGGTGAGCTTTCGCATGCAGTGCCTCGTGGTGGATTGGGTTACTCCGAATGTAGGAGTGATCAGTCCTTCGCGGACAGGGGCTGCACCGACGCCGGCGCGCGCGCGTCGCGGTTCGCTCACCGAGCCGTTCCACCCGTTCGCCGAGTTGGCGCGAAACGGCTCTCGCGCCAGCCCGCACGCTGCGCTTACGTGCTCCCAACCCACGCACGGAGGTTCCGCCAGCATGCCCCAAGCCCAAGCCGTTTCTGCACTGGACGCCGCGACCACACCAACGCCAGGACATCGCGCTGCGACGCGAGGCATCTCGCGCACCATGGCACGCTGGACGAATCTCGCCGTCCTCGCCGCGGCCGTCGCGCAGTTCTACACCGCGGGCCTGGGCGTTTTCGGCGCGGCGACCTTCCGCATCCACGCCGTGACGGGATGGCTCGTCCAGCTGGCGAGCCTCTGCACAATGCTGCTGTTGCTCTTCGCGCGCGTGCCATTCCGGATCACGCGTTTCGCGATCGTCATCTTCGTGCTAGCGCTTCTCCAGCCCGTGCTCGTATTCGTTCCGCGCGCAAGCATGCCCTCGTTGTCCGCGCTGCACCCGCTCAACGGACTCGTGCTCGTCGCGTTCGCCGTCATGCTGGAGCGGCGTATCCGGAATCGTGCCGGTCAGCGCACGGACACTCTGTCCAGCCCGACGTCGAGTCGTTAGCGTCTGCGTTCACCGAGCGGAGTGGCCCTTGCCGACACAGCCGACGTCCAAGCCATCGGCGATTCCGTGGCGATCCTTCGCGATCACGTGGCCACCGCTCTCGGTGTTGTACTCGCTGGTCCTCGTCGTCAACGCGAGCTGGCCAGTTCGAGAGGCCGTACTGGTCGGCGGGCTCACCATCGGCGTCGCCCTCGCGCTTGGCGTTCCGGTCTGGCTCCTGACAGCTCGGCTCACCATGCCGGACACGATGCGGCCACGCTTCATGCTCGTGCATCTCGCGGCAGCGGCGACGTTTTCCATGGCGTGGCTCGCCATCGATATGACGTTTGCGGCCATTCTGCTGCCGGACGACATCCATCGTCGGAAGCTTGTGACCATGGAGTGGGAGATGCTCCTCGGCGTCTGGCTGTACGGCATGATCGCGGGGGCAGCGTACGCCGTACGGGCGCGTCACGCGGCGGCCGTACATCGCGAGCGCTCGGAACGCGCACACGCTCGCGCCACTCGCGCCGAGCTCGACGCGCTGCGCGCTCGACTCAATCCGCACTTCCTCTTCAACGCCCTCCATGCGCTCGGCGGTCTTGCCCGTGCTGACATGGCGCGTTTCGACAGCGCCGTCGATCACCTGGGTGAAATGCTGCGTGAGGCCATTCGGCCGCATGACAGCGAGCTGGTCCCGTTGAGCGACGACCTCGCCTTCGCGGAGCGATATCTCGAGTTCGAACGCATCCGGCTCGGCCAGCGGTTGCGCGTGGAGATCGACGTGGACGAGTGTGCGATGGATGCGCCGGTGCCATTTCTCGTGCTCCAGCCCATCGTGGAGAACGCCGTCCGCCACGGCATCGAGCCAGTGCCGCGGGGAGGCACCATTCGAATCCGCGCTCGCGTCGTCGACGAGCACCTTCACATCGCGGTGGTGGACGATGGCATTGGCCTTGGCTCCGCGTCGGTTGCTCCGGGCGCCGGCGTGGGACTTGGCGCGCTCCGTGAGCGGCTCGCGCTTCTCTATGGCGATTCGCAGCTCACCGTGGATGGCCCCAGCGACGGCGGATGCGTCGTCAGCGTTCGCATTCCCACATGACATCGGCGGCAAGTCCGATGACGTGCGTGGTCATCGATGACGACGAGGGCGCACGCGCCAAGCTTCGTGCACTCCTCACCGACGTGCCATGGCTGGCCTGCGTCGGCGAAGCAGAGGACGGGCCGTCGGGCGTTCGACTGATCGACACCGTGAAACCGGATCTCGCGTTCCTGGATATTCAGATGCCGGGCATCTCCGGATTGCAGCTCCTCGAGCGGATCACGCATACACCGTGGGTGATCTTCACGACGGCCTTCGACCAGTTCGCGGTGGCCGCATTTGAGATCCGCGCTCTCGACTATCTCCTGAAGCCGTTCAGCGCCAGCCGCCTGCAGTCGGCGGTCGCACGTGCGCGCGAGGTGGCGCGGAGTCAGCGGCCGTCAGGGCTGATCGAGCGCACGGCTGCCGCGCTCCGCAACGAGGTGCCGCGACAGATCTTCGTGCGCACCGGCACCTCGCTCCTCGCGCTCGCGGTCGCGTCGATCGAGCGCATCGATGGATCAGATGATTTCTCGTCGGTGCATGCAAACGGTCGCGTGCATCTCCTCTACCGCCGGCTCGTTGATTTTGCCCACGTCTTCGAGTCGGCGGGCTTTGTGCGCATCCACCGCTCACACATCGTAAACACCGCGCACATTGCAGCGGTCCGCTCCGTGGATGGCGGCCGAATGGAGGTCACCATGCGGAGCGGTGCCGTGGTGGTTGCGAGTCGCGGCCGCGCATCGGTGCTCCGGCAGGCGTTGAAGCTATAGCGTCGCGCGCGGTATCGTCCTCACGAACGCATCGAGCGACCTGTCACTGGGAGAGGAACTTCCGATATGCCGCCAGCGCTGCCGGTCCCTCGGTGACGATACGGAAGGGATTCGTATCCTTCAACGCTGCGCCGCCAATGCCCCAACTGTACACGTTGACGAGCGTAGCGCCGTGGTTGAAGCTCCGTGCGAGATACGTCTCCATCGTCATGCTCGTGTTGCCAGCCGGTCCAGGTGGAAGGAGGTTCGTGCCTTCGGACGACGCCCACGCCCGCTGTCCGCGCAGCGATCGTTCTTCCGCGATCTGCTCGAAGAGCCCGGTCACGGGATACGTACTGAACCCGGGTCGAGCGTTGGCGACGAACGCCACGGAGGGCTGCTGTGTGCTCGGCAGGCTGTTGACGAGCATCTGATACGTCATGTTCGCCGCAACCGTCCCCTGTGCACGGTACTCCGCAAACTTTGTCTTCGTCAGGAAGCTCACGTGGGTGTAGATCCGCGTCGGGTCGATACCAGCCTGCGCGAGTCCGCTGGTCCACAGACCGACAAACTCAGCGACGATGGACGCGACTTCAGCGCCGACGTCCGAGGGCGGCCTCCCGGGGCCGAAACCGCGATTCGCGAGCGCGTGAAAACCCACGGGAGAGTTCGTCGCGACGTCGTGGCCCATGTGGCTCTCCCAGCCGGCTATGACGCCAGCGAAGAGATTCTCCTTCCCGCGTGCCTTCAGGGTTGCAAGCTGTGTGACGATCTCCGCTCCAATGACGTGCCGCGCGCGGCGCGTCACCTCCGCCTGAATCTTCGGCGAGTTGAAGCACATCCGCGCCGGAGGATGCGCCCAGTCGAGCTTGAGTCCCGTGCTCCGTGCGCCCGAGAAGTCAGTCCACTCCACATTGTCGGGATCTCGCATGAGATCCGCGCGCTTGCTCCAGAACATCGCGTCATCAATGTGAAAGCCGACGGCAATGTTCTCGGCGAGCGCGATCGCGAACCCGTCCTTGATGATCTGCCGGACCTCGGCATCCGTGTGATCGAACGAGATCGGGCCGAGCATGATGGCCAGCTTCGCGCGCTGGCCGCCGGTGACACCGATCGCCGAGACGATGTCGTGCGCGATGGCGGCGATCTTGCTCGCCGGCGTGTAAACCAGCGGAGGAGTGTCGAAGGGGATCACGGGGTCTGGAGTCCCCTCGAAAATCTGGAAGGCCAGATAGCGAACTTCGCTCCCCGTGAGGGGCTGGAGATTCTCGGGGTCCGCTGGACCGGCATCGACGTCGGCGGGCTCCGTACTCCCGCATCCTGAGCACAACGACAGAACCAGTGCGAACCAGGTAGACGTCATCTTCATTGGGAAGCGCCTATTCCGTCGACGGTCGGAGCTGCGTCAGCTTCGTCTGCTGCGATGGAGTCAACGCATTCTTGAGGCGGACGAGCAAGCCAACCTGCGCCCGCTTCATCTCACGCTCGGCGGCAAGAATGCGATCGACGTGCTCGAGTGCCTGCGCTTCGTCAATAGACGCCCCCTGGAGGAGACGCGCGAATCGTTCGCCTTCAGCACTGAGCTTGAACTGCACCTCGATGATCTTGCCTTGCGCCTGCTGGATCGCCGTCATGACCACCGTTCGTTGCGCGTCGGTCAATCCGATCTCGCTCTGGTGCTGCATGATCAGCTCGGGTGGAAACAGCAGACGCAAGAATGGATCGCCCCCGCTCGGCTTCTGTCCGGAGGCATTCTGGGCGCACAGGCAGACCACCGCCGCCGTCAGAAACGTCGTGACACGAAGCGTGTTGCGTCTCATGGGACTTGCCCTCGGGTACGGGGGGGAGTGAAATCGAGGATGGAGCCGTCAAGCGTGAAGTCGGCGCCGAGAAGGGTCTCAGGTGCGGGCAGCAACGCATCCGTCGCGGGACGCCACGCGGCGAGCGCCACGACGTCGGGCGGAACGATCAACTGCCTCTCGCGCGCTGCCACTGTTGCATACGTCACGGCTGCCGCGACCAACACGACGCCGGCGGCAGCAAGCCGCACAACTGGCGACGAGAGGAAGCGGGCGCGCCGCGGTTGAGCACGCGTCACCACCGTGGCGAAAGGCGGCAACGCATCACCGTCGTCTCGCTTCAGATCCTTGAACGCCGCTTGCACCAGTGCATCGTCGTCGTCGAGCACGCTCATGGCCGATCCATCCGGAGCCGCTCGGCCAGACGGGCCTTGCCGCGATGATAGTGCGTGCGTGCCGAACCGAGAGAGACCTTCATGACCAGTGCCGACTCCTCGAGCGTGAGTTCATGGTAGAACACCAATTCCACTACCTCTCGTTGCCGCGTCGAGAGTTGCGAGAGCGCCCGCCGTACGCGCGCCTGGCGATCGCCGGCGACCACCTCGTCTTCCGGCGACGGTGGACTCGCTTGAATGTCCACGCGCGCGCGCTCACCCAGGCGGAGCAGTTGATGAAGACGCTCACGCCGCCGTTGCGAGGCTGCCGTGGTCCTGATCACACCGAACAGCCACGTCTTCATCGTGGAGTGACCACTGAACCGCGCACTTCCCTCGATCACCTTCACGTACACGTCGTGCAGTACGTCTTCCGCCAGGTCGCGCCTTCGCTCGCAACACGCCATGGCCCAGCCGAAGCAGTGCGGATGGAGTGCCTCCAGTTCCTGGACAAGGCAGGCGTGATCCAACAGCGCGTCTCCTGGCGAGTGTCGAGCGTATCCATGAGTGGCGCGACGCCGGCCGTCATATGACAGCACCGCATCGCGGTGCTGTCACGCTCGCGACCTACATCGCTGCGGGTATCCTCACCTGGAATGCCGTGCGCCCCGGAACCGACTCCACGGCAATCTCGCCGTCGTGCCGTTGCAGCAGGCGACGAACGATATCGAGCCCCAAACCCGTTCCCTTGCCCACGCCCTTCGTGGTGAAGAACGGCTCGAAGATGCGAGCCTGAATCGCCGGTGGAATGCCGGGGCCGTCATCCACGATCGTGACGACAACGACATCGCGCTCGCGCACGGCAGACACGGCAATGCGGCCACGCTCGGCCACGGCGTCGAGCGCATTGTCGATCAGGTTCATCCACACCTGGTTGAGCTCGACGCCCACGGCATGCGCACGCGGCAGGTCGTCTGCGATTTGCAGGGACACGTCCACCGACTTCGCACGCGTCTTCGACGCGAGCATCATGAGCGTGTCGGCAATACCGCGCTGAATGTCGACCGGCTCCGGCGTTGGCGCGTGATCCATGTACGAGAAGCCCTTCACCGCGCCGACGAGATCCGTGATGCGCGTCGCCGCCGTCTCGATCTCGACGGACAGCGTCCGCACGAGACAGCATGCGGAGATCCAACCGAGTGCCGCCTCGAGCGCATCGCCATGCACGGTCTCGGCGAGCAGGTCGAGCGCGGACGGCGTGATGCCGGTGTCGGCGAGGGGGATCGCATACTCCTCGGTCGCGCTGTGGTCGGCTAGCCAGTCGATGAGCTCGTCCTCGCGGTCGGCGCGCTCGAGGGGCGTGCGCGGCGCCAGGCCCTGCGCTGCCTCGCACATCGCGCGCGCCTTGTCGATGGCCGCGAACTGCTGCACCGAGAGGCCGGCGCCGGCCAGCAGGCGTGACGCTTCCTCCGCACGACCCACACTCTCGATGAGCGTCTTGGCGCTCCGCAACACGGCCGACGCGGGATTGTTCAGCTCGTGCGCGAGGCCCGCAGCCAGCTTGCCGAGCGACACGAGCTTCTCGTCGCGCAAGTCGCTCGACTTGAACTCCCGAGCGCGGTCCACCATCAGGTGCACCAACGTCGCCGTCACCGACGGACAGGCCTGCGTCAGCGCCGCCAACAGGTCCGTGCTGACGTTCAATGTCTCCGTCGTCTCCTCGGCGACGACATCGTTCGGCGGCTTGGCGCCACGCGAGTACGGCATCATGCCTCCGACGTCGCCGCCTTTCCACTCGAACATCTTGTGCGAGCCCGCGCCGCGATCGACGCGGAGCACGAGATGGCCGGAGAACACGATGATCAGGTTCTTCGCCTGCGTGCCCTTCACCGTCACGACGTCGCCGGCCGCGTACATGTGCGGCACGCCATGCGCGGCGAGCCACTCATGCTCGCCCGCCGGTGTGGTCGCCAGCGCACGATGCTGCGCGAGCCGCGCCAGGACGTCCGTCATCAGACCGTCCGCAGGTAGCGGTGTACCGAGTAGATCGCCGCGGAGCCTTCTCCCACTGCAGCGGCTACGCGACGGTTGGCGTTGGCGCGGACGTCGCCGGCGGCGAATACGCCCGGGATGTTCGTCTCGAACATGAATGGATCTCGCTCGAGCGTCCATCCGCGCGGCTTCCCGTGCTCCTTCGGAAGATCGGCGCCGGTGATCACGAACCCGCTTTCGTCGCGCTCGACGATGCCAGCGAAGGCGTCCGTGTGCGGCTGGACTCCAATGAAGATGAACATGGCTGACGACGGAATCGTGCGTCGGTCGTTCTCTTCTGTCGCCTTCACGATCACCGATTCGAGCGTGCCGTTGCCGATCACTTCGTCGACTTCTGCGCCATACACGACATTGATGTTCGGCGTCGCACGGATGCGGTCGACGAGATAGCGCGACATCATCGGCTGGAGGTCGGCGGCCCTGATGAGCATCGTGACCGTGCGTGCGTAGCGCGAAAAGAACAACGCGCCCTGCGCCGCCGAGTTCGCGCCGCCGACGACGCAGACGTCCTTGTCGCGGCAGCGCATGGCTTCGGTCATCGCCGCGCCGTAGTAGACGCCTCGCCCTGGAGCGCCAGGAGTCCGGGGACGTCGAGCGTGCGTGCGCTCATGCCGGTGGTGATGACCACCGCGTACGCGGTGAGCTCGGTGCCGTCGGCGAGCACGACGACGCGATACGGATCCTCGCGTCGCAGCGATACGACTTCCTGTCCGGTGAGCAGCTCTGCGCCGAATCGCCGCGCCTGCATCGTGGCGCGTTGCGCGAGATCGGCGCCGGTGACGCCGGCGGGAAAGCCGAGATAGTTCTCGATCAACGAGCTCGTCCCCGCCTGTCCGCCTGCGGCGTGCGATTCGACCAGCACCGTGCGCAGTCCTTCCGACGCCGCGTAGACGGCATTGGCGAGGCCCGCCGGTCCGCCACCGATGACGATGACGTCGTAGAAGGGACGGTTCGCGTGGGTCTGCATGCCCGCCTGCTCCGCCAGCTTCGCCATCGACGGTGCGACGAGATGCGCGCCATCGGGGAAGATCACCACGGGCAAGTGTGTGAGGTCGCCAGCGAGCGACTCGGCGAGTGCGCGCGCCGGTGCATCGTTGTCGACGTCCACCCACTCGTACGGCACCCGATTGCGCGAGAGGAATTCCTTTGTGTCGAACGACAGCGGCGACCATTGCGACCCGAGTACGCGGATGCCCTCGAACACGGGACGCGTGCGTGCGCGCCACTCGGACAGCAGGTCGTCGAGCACGGGATACAGCCGCTGCTCGGGCGGGTCCCACGGCTTCATGAGGTAGTAGTCGAGCGCAATGTCGTTGATGCCGGCAATGGCGACGTCGGTGTCAGCGTACGCGGTGAGCAGCACGCGTCGAGCTGCTGGATGCAGCTGCATGACGTGGCGCAGCAACTCCGTGCCCGACATGTCGGGCATGCGCTGGTCCACCAGGAAGAGCGCCACCCTGGTGTTGCGCGCCGCGAGCGTTCGAGCCGTGTCGAGCCCTTCCGCCGCGGACGCGGATTTCATGATACGGTAGTCGGCGCGGTAGTGCTGTCGCAGGTCGCGCTCGATGGCGGCGAGTACGGCGGGATCATCGTCGACGACGAGGATGACGGGTTTGGTCAACTGTTCTGGCTCCGAGGTGGTTTACTTGTGCTTGTCGTGTCCGCGAGCCTTGTCGTCCGCTCGTGTGCTGCAACGAAACGCTAGGCGACGCGAAGGGGCTTGATCCGGGCGACCTCTCCTTTGAGCGCCTGCATCGCGTCCCACAGATCCACGGCCCGCTGTGCATTCATCCAGAATTCGGGTGCGTTGCCGAAGAGTCGCGAGAGGCGCAGCGCCATCTCCGGGCTGACCGCGCGCCGCTCACGTAGCAGCTCGTTGACCGACTGCCGGGAGACGCCCGCGGCCTCGGCGAGACCAGCCACGCTCAGCCCGTAATCGGGCAGGAAGTCCTCCCGGAGCATTTCGCCAGGATGTGTTGGGCGCCGCGTCATCGCGCGAGTATTTGGAATAGCCATGATGTACGCCTCCCTAGTGATAGTCGCAGACCTCGACCTCGAACGCATCGCCATCCACGAAACGGAAGCAGATGCGCCATTGGTCGTTGATGGAAATGGCGTGCTGTCCCTTCCGGTCGTCCTTCAGCGCGTGCAACCGATTGCCCGGGGGGACCCGGAGATCATCGAGGCTGCTCGCCAGGTCCACATACTCGAGCTTCCGTGCCGCGCGCGGCGCAACGTCCGCCGGGAAACGCTTGGCGGAGCCAGTGAGAAAGAGGTCACGGGTGCGCCGGTCCGCGAACGACTTGATCATGGCGGAGTGTAGCGTGTCACGTGACACGAGTCAACTTGCACGGAGGCGGACTTCCTGGCGTGAACTGGCGTCACGCTTCGTCCGTTCCCTTGCACTCGGGGCCGACCCACTCGATGTTATCACGTGCCGAGCTGCCGCCGGCCGCGATATTCCGCCTGTGAGGACACCATGCGCATCCGCACCCTACTCGTGTTCGCGCTGTTGCTGCCGTCCATCTCAACTGCCCAGACGCGCCAGCCGCGCGTCGGCGGCGCGCGTCCAGGGCAAGCTGTTCCACTCAGTCCGCAGCCCGAAGCCGTCGCGCGATCCGTGATGTACCAGCGGTCACGCTATTCCGTCGAGACGTACCCGCTCATCAGTCGCGTGCTGGCGCCTGGCTTTTCCGGCGGGCCGGTGTCGAGCTGGACGAGCGTCGGTACCGGCACTCGACTCGACTACCGCTTCTCGCGTTACCTCTCGTGGACACTCGACCTCACGTCGTCGTTCCTTGGCGGCCCCGCGATTACGGAAACGGCGGAAGTCGGCGTGCGCATTCGTCCCGAGCATTGGGACGCCCGGTTGCGCCCCTTCGCCGACGTGCGCCTCGGGTTCGAGCACGCGCGCGACAACTATGCAATGCCGACGGAGTTCGGCATCGGTCCCGCATCGAGCCTGGCAACTGGATCGCGCTCCAGCCGAGGCTTCGGCGGCGTCGCCGGCGCGGGCATGGAGTACTCGCTCACCAACACCCTCGCGCTCACGACGGCAGTCTCGGCGATGCGCAGTAACATGGTCGCGTATCGCTTCAGTGGAGTGAGCGTCCCCACGGGCGGCGATCGTTTCCTGATGACGACCTATCGCCTCACGGCGGGGCTCAGGTACAACCCGGTGCGCGTGCTCAGGTAACCGACTCGCGATGCGCGCGGATCACTTCGCCGCGCGCCTTCGCGGGTTCGGGCCACTCGGCCTCCTCGCAGCCGCCGTCATCCTCGCGGGAAATGCGATCGTCGCACCGCTCAGCGGCGTCTTCGTCCTGATCTGGGCTCAACAATCGGATACGCCCTGGCGCGACATCGGCTTCGTGCGTCCGCCGAGTTGGGCGCGCAGCGCAGCCATCGGCGTCGTGTTCGGCATTGCGCTCAAGCTCCTGCTCAAGGCGCTCGTGATGCCGTTGCTCGGCGCCGATCCCATCAACCGCGCGTATCACTACCTCGAGGGCAATTCCGCCGCGCTTCCCGGTATGCTGTTCGCCATCATCGTCGGTGCGGGATTCGGCGAGGAGACGGTCTTTCGCGGCTACCTGTTCGAGCGGTTTGGCAAGCTGCTTGGGCCCGGAACTGCGAGCACGACGTTGACCGTCCTGATCACGTCCATGTGGTTTGGCGCCGTGCACTATCCCGTGCAGGGAGTGGACGGCGTGATGCAGGCGACGATCGTTGGACTCGTGTTCGGCGCCATCTTCGCGCGCACAGGGAGACTCTTCATGCTGATGTGCGCGCACGCGGCATTCGACCTGACGGCACTCGGGATCATCTACTATGGCCGCGAAGCAGAAGTCGCGCACCTAATATTCAGGTAGTTCGCCGTTCTCCGTTCTCCGTTCTCCGTTCACCGTTCTCCGTTCTCCGATCATGGCGCGCCAAGCTTCTTCTCCACGGCGGCGGCCGCCGTCCGCTCAGGCTCGGTCGAGCGTGGATTGAGCTCGAGCGACTTGCGGTAGGATTCGATCGCCGCCGTGCTGTCTCCCGCGGCGCGCTGGGCGTCGCCAAGCTTGGCGAAGGCGCGATGCGAATTCGGGAAGAGCGTCGTGGCGAGCGTCTGGATCGCGAGCCCGTCGGCGATCCGCTTCTTTTGAATCCGGTCATCGGCCACGCCAATGATCCCGCCTTCGCTCACGTCGACATCCCCCAGCGTTCCTGCCTCTCGCCACGCGCGCACCATCGATGCGACGTCCGCGCCACTGCGGCCGGCCTCGAGAGAGTCGCGCATCACGGTGGCGAGTGTGAGCCGCTTCGGTGAGACGAGAATCAGCTTGTCGCCCTTGGCGCTCACGACATACGCTGATGCGTTGCGGAGTTCGGGATTGGCGAACTGCGCGACGACACGCCATGTGGTGTCCCGCGGTGTGCGCGCGTAAAGGACATTCCCCTTTGCCATGAGCAGGGTATTGCGCCCCGCGACCCATGCATGCGCCGTCCGCCCCACCAGCGTCGGTCCCAGCGGCGACGTCTTGCGCGTCGCAAGATCGAGACGATGGATGACGTGATGCGCGCCGACGGTATCGATGCGCACGTAGCTCAGCGCGCGCACTCCAGGAATGCGAACGGCCGGTAGCGCTGGAATGCCGCTATCGACATCGACGATCGCTCCGGACTTTGCGTCGAACAGGCCAAGCGTGAATGACTTCGACTTGGGCCGCGTCAGCGCGTAGTCGCCGCCCGGGAGCGGCGTGTAATAGCCTGTGCTGTCAGGTCCGCGCAGAATTCCCGCCTTCGGCGTTCCATCCGCCGCGTACACCCACGGACCGTATTCCTTGAACAGCGTCGCAGGATTCCAGCGGATCGCGACGTACGCTCCCCGCTCGTTCATCGTCGGGGAGTTCTCGTTCTCCGGCGTGCGAGTGACGCGCGTCTCCGCGCGAGTAGCGAGATCGATGCGATAGATGTCGCCGTTCGCAGCGTTTCCGGTATCGCGAACGGCGCTGAATAGCACGGCACGCCCATCCGGCGTGAACGATGGCTGGCTATTGCTGCCTTCGTCCCTGGTGAGCTTGACAGGCGTACCGGGCGTGAGGCGATTGCCGGTCCACTTCAGGTCGACGAGCCAGAGGTTCGTCGGATTGGGCGTCTGCGCCGCCAGCGGCCCGGAGGTCGCGAGCAGCGAGAGCGCGAGCGCGAGCGCAGAGATCGTTTTCATCCGACTAGCATGGGTGAGCATTCAGTCATCAGCAACTGCGATCTCGATCGCGGGCCACGTGAGTCCCGCGCGAAAGGTGAGGCCAACGAGCCGCGTCTGCGTCAGCCGCATCTGCCCGCCTTCTCGCCGAGCTTCAATCGCTACAGCGACACGCCGACGTTTGGCGCGTACAGCACACCCGTCACCCGATCGACCCGACCATCGAGAATCATCTCGCATGGCGTTCGGTCCTTCAATAGTGAGTGCGACTAGTCGAGCCACGCGGCCGCTGGTCGCTTGTTCGCAAACAGCTCGTTGAGCTCCTTGAGAAACGTCCCGATTGCTGCGAGTCGCTTGCGGTAAGACCGGCGTCGGCTGACCACCCGAGCCACCTCGCCAACGATGCAACGCGGCTCGCTGGCGTTCCGGGCCCGAGCAAGCTGGGCATAGATGAGGCCGAACTCAGTGTGGAGCCGGTCGACCTTTCGACCTCTGGGACAAGTGTTGTCATAGTTGCCTCCTCGAAACGTCGAGCTCCAAGCTGGCAATCGCCGACAATGCACAGGGGATCCGGAACTCGCCGTCTTGCTGCCGCCGCGATTACTCGGGCAGTTGCTTGAGCCCTACTCGAGCGACGCAGTGCTCGGCGGCGCTATCGAGCGGACGCGGCACGAGCTTCCGATCCTGGCGGCCTGACTGCAGAGGCGGTGCCTCCGGAAGGACCTGCTACTACCGCTTCAGCGCAAAGCATCGTGTGGACGGACACCTCTCGCACCGGCCGGACCAGGCTGGGGACGAAGGTTCACTCCCTGGCCCTGAGGGATGGGGAAGCCTTTCTCGACGTTGCGAAGGGAGATCATAGAGGAATAGGCACTGCGGCGAGGTGGTTGGAATCTCGAAAGATCGGAGTAGCGGATCTCCACTTGTGTGTCACGTCCTCGTCGATCAACCGCTCCGTGACGCGAGACCATGTCGGGTTTGGGCGCCAGATGTCGTTATCCGCGGTGAAGCCACCATTTCACCGAGGGCACCATGCACCGCAAGACTCGCTGGATCGGGCACATTCGCGCGCCTCGTACCCGCAGTATCTGTCATTGTACGGCCGCGTTTCTCCCGCTGTTCCGCTGCCGAGTGTCGGCACGTGACGCTGGTTTGATGTCTCACTGCAACCTGAGGCGAGACGGATGAACGGACACACCCGAGTGTGGCGACACGTGGCGGTGATCGCCGCGCTGGTCAGCATGGCGGTACCAGCTCACGCACAGCAAAAACAGTGGGTCGGGGCATTGCAGGGCACCAACGAAGTGCCGCCGAATGCGTCCACGGCAACGGGATGGGCGGACATCTTCCTCTCCGGGCCCTTTCTCACCGTCAACGTGATCTGGCAGGGACTGCTCGGCGGAAACCCCGGCGCGGCCCACATACACTGCTGCACGGCGCCCGGGAGCAACATCGGCGTCGCGATCCCATTTATCAACTTCCCCGTCACGACAGGCGGCACGTACAACCGCATGTTCGATCTCAGAGATCCAACCGATTACAGCAACTTGTTCCTGGCCACCTTCGGGGGCCCTGCCGGGGCTGAAGCTGCGTTGATCGCCGGGCTCGATGCGGGCAATGCGTACGTCGACATTCACAACGGCACGTATCCCGGTGGGGAGATCCGCGCCAATATCGTGGTTGCAACGCCGGAGCCGGCGTCGTTGGCGCTGGTTGCGACAGGTCTCCTGGCGATCGTTGGCGCAGGCTGGAGCAGGCGTCGAACCAGCTGACGTGGCAATCGCAGCGGCCCGGCCCCGACGTCCGCCAGACGCGCCGGCCGCGGCGGCGGCATGCGCCCGGGGCAGCCTGTTCTTCGTCTACGACGTAGAGGACGTTCTGGTCGCTGCGCCGGCGCCATCCACTGGCAGCCTTGCGGCGCTCGATGAGCACGTACGAGAACTGCGCACGGAAGTCGGCGACCTCCGTGCGCAGCTCGAGACGTTCAGACGACAGTTTGAATGATACCCTGGCTCAGCTCATTTCTTGGAGAGCTGCGTCAGCGCAATCCGGTACTCCTTCGCATTGCTGTCCCACAAAATCCGGTACGCGCTCGGATAGTAGCCGGGCGTCGCGTACCTGGCCGGCGTCGAGATCGGAATTACCTGGTCGCGCACGGCCGGATCCTCCGTGCTCCGCTTCTCGAGCAGGTGCGCGCGCGTGATCATCGGCTCCCAAAAGGTGAACTGGCCGTTCCACGAACCGTGAATGAACGTCGCCGTGAAGGGCTTGAACGCCTCCGGCTTGCCGAGCAGCTTTTGCAGCTCCGCCGAGCGGACGTCCACCCAGTGCACGCCCATCATCGGGACGGCCAGCTGCGCAGGCGTGGCGCCCGGGGGGCCCAGCGCTACGTAGAACGGCGGCACGTAGTCGCGTGCCGGGACGTTGTTGGCGCTCTTCTCGTAGTCGGGATTCGTCGGAACGATGGAGTCGCGCGCGGCCTTCGAGACCGTATAGAAGTGGAAGTCGAAGTGCGGGACGTCCTGATAGACGCCCTCCGGCTCGTGCCCCATCGGATTCCAGTTCAGCTCCAGGAACTTGAACGGCGTCTTGTTGCCCTCGGGCAACGAGATGATGTACTCGTGTGTCTCCATCGCCGTGCCGTGATGGCCGCTGCCACCGGACGGCAGCCCCTCGAGGGCCTTTGCACTGAACGCCACGCCGATCTCCGTCGGCTCGCCGGTCTTCTTGTCGAGCAGGACGTACGAGCGTGCATCGCCGTCGCCGAGCTTCACCGGCGTACCGTAGCGGCGCTTCGCCGCCGGGGCGACGGCGGTCTTTGCGCTCGTGGACTTGAAGGCCGGTGCCTGCGCACGGGCGGGCGTGGAGGCGGCACCGATCTGGAGCGCCAATGCCAGGGTGAAGGAGGCAGCTGCGTGAAGGCGTGTCATCGTGATGTCCTCGGTGGTGGGTGATTGACTGCACCCAACTTCGCGAGGCCCGCTTACTCCACACTGAACGTCCGCCGGCGGCGGACTTACAGCCCTCGTTATAGGCACCGACCCGGTCTTATAAGCGGCCATAAGCGGCATCGTGCCGACGCCCCCCGTGCCGCTCGACGGCCTTGGTATGCCGAACGTCGCCGTCATCCCGCCACCGACGTCGTGACCTCGGCGGCCGTGGACCGCGCGCTTGGCCGCGGCAGAGCAAATCGCGGTCCTGCCGCTCGTCCCCGATTTCTCACCATGAACAGCGCGGCGCGCAGGGCTTGAAAGCGCGAACGCGAGGTCATAGTCTCCGACTGCCGCCACTTCCCGCCGCTCCACACGCCGCCGTCGGATCCGTTCGCATGACCGCCCTCGAACCACCCGTCACGATCGGAAAGGCTGAGCTGCCGATCCACCTGACGCCATTCATCGGCCGGGGCCACGAACTCGACGATCTCGCGGAGCTCGTTCCGTCCGCGCGCCTGCTCACGCTCACCGGCGCCGGTGGCAGCGGCAAGACGCGCCTCGCACGCGAGACGGCGCTGCGCATCGCACCGGCGTTCGGGCGCATCGCGTGGGTCGATCTCGCCGCCATCGAGGACGCCGACATCCTCGCGCAGCAGATCGCCTCGTCGCTCTACCTCGCCGAGCGGGCCGATGCCGCGCCGCGCGAGCTCATCATCGACGCCATCTGTGGGGAGCGCACACTGCTCGTCCTCGACAACTGCGAGCACCTCGTGGACGCCTGCGCCGAGCTCGCGGACTCGCTCATGCGCGCATGCCCCCGCCTCACCATCCTCGCCACCAGCCGGGAGGCACTCGGCGTCACCAGCGAGACGGCGTGGCTCGTACCGTCGCTGTCGAGCGAGGAGGCGGCGCAGCTCTTCATCGACCGCGCGCGTTCCACACTGCCGACGTTCGCGCTCACCGAGACGAACGCCGCGGCCATCCGCGAGATCTGCGCACGGCTCGATGGCATTCCGCTCGCCATCGAGCTCGCGGCCGCGCGCGTGCGCGTGCTGTCGGCGGACCAGATCGCTCAGCGGCTTGACGACGCATTTCGCCTGCTGACTTCGGGCAGCCGCACGGCGCTGCCACGCCATCGCACGCTCCGCGCGACCATGGAGTGGAGCTTCGGGTTGCTCGGTGCGCGCGAGCAGGTGTTGCTGCGCCGGCTCGCGGTGTTCGCCGGCAGCTTCTCGCTCGACGCCGCGGAAGTCGTATGTACCGGCGATCCGCTCGACGCCGAGGATATCCTCGACGGCGTGACGGCATTGGTGGACAAGTCGCTCGTCGCGATGATTGCGGGCGAGGGCGTGGCGCGCTATCGCCTGCTGGAGACGGTGCGCCAGTACGGCATCGAACGTCTACGCGATACCGACGAGCTCCACGTCATGGAGGCTCGGCACGCCGAATATTTCCTCGGCGTGGTGGAGGCCGCGGCGCCGCTGCTGTTCGGTGGGGAACACGAGCCCGGCCTGCTCGCGCGCATGAGTGCGGACAACGACAACCTGCGCGCCGCCGCCGCCTGGAGCGTGCGCACCGACGGCCGCGCGTGCATGGCGCTCCGTTTCGCCGAGGGCTTCTTCTGGTACTGGTACGGCTCGACAATGGGGTTTGGCGCCGGCCTGTTTCGCGAGGGGCGCCGCTTCATCGACGACGCACTGGCGAAAGCGAGTGATGCGGGCTGTGATCCCGCGCTGCGTGGTCGTGCGCTGACGTCGCGCGGGCTCATCGGCCTCGCGCAGGGCGACTACCACGAGGCAATGGGCGCGTTCGAGAAGAGCCTCGCCCTGCTGCGTGCGCACGACAACCCGGCGTCGGTCACCTTCACTCTGTCCAAGTTGGCGGCGACGCGCCTCATGCTCGGCGAGCTCGAGTCCGCGTGGATGATGCTCGATGCAGCCTTCGCCGTCGTCGAGCCGCTGCGGCCGGACTCGATGCTGCACTCGTTCGTGTACTCGTGGCGCGGCCTCGTCGCGCGCGCGCGCGGCGACTTCGCCACCGCGCGCGAGATGCACGAAAGAAACCTGCGCGTCGGCCGCTACATGAAGCACCGCACGGTGATGGGGCACGGCCACGCGATGCTCGGCGGCGTGGAGCTCGCGGACGGCAATCCGGACGCGGCGTTCGTGCAGTTCTGTGAGGCGCTCCCGTACCATCTCGATCTTGGCGACGGCTGGGGACTCGCGCTCGATATCGAGGGACTGTCCGCGTGCGCGGCGGCACGCCGCCGGCACGCCGATGCCGCGCGCCTCATGGGCGCCGTGGATGCGCTCCGCGAGCGCAGCGCCGTTGCGCTACCGGCCACCGACGCGGCGGATCGTGCGCGGCGCACCGCACTCGCCCGCGAGAAGCTCGGCGCCGCATTCGACGGGCTGTACGCGGAAGGTCGCGCGCTTTCCATGGAGGAGGTCGTGCGGCTGGCTACCGATGCGAGCGTACTGCACACCGCCGAGTTCCGCGTCGCCCGGCCGAATATCACCGGGGAGTTCGCTCCAGCATCACCCACGAGCGAGACCGGGTTACGCGTGCTCGCGCTGGGCCCGCTCCAGGTATTCGTCGGTGGCCAGCCCGTCGAGACCACGGCATGGGGCTCGGCGCGGCCGCGCGAGTTGCTCGTATATCTCATGATGCATCTCGACGGGCGCACCAAGGAGCAGGTGGGTCTCGTGTTCTGGCCGGACGCGAGCACGGCGCAGATGCGGAACTCATTTCACGTCACGCTGCATCGGCTGCGCAAGGCGCTCGGTGGGCCGAATTGGGTGACGCTCGCCGGCGATCGCTATCGCATCGACGAAGCGCTGATCTCGGAGCTCGATGTCACGGAGTTCGAGCGTGAGGTCACCGCCGCTCGGCGTGCGCTGACGCGACACACGGATACCGCTGCGGCAACGGCGACGCTCGAGCGCGCGCTCGCACTCTATCGCGGCGATTTCCTCGACGGCGAGCCGGTCGGCGACTGGCACCTCGAGCATCGCGACCGCTTCCAGCGCATGTATGTGGACGCGCTCATGGAACTCGGCGGCCGGTTCAATGAGGACGAGCGACACGCCAAGGCCGCCGACGTCTATCGTCGCGTGCTCGCGCGCGACGAGTTGCACGAGGAGGCGGTGCGCGCGTTGATGCGGTCGCTCGCTGAGGCGGGTGAGCGATCGCAGGCGCTCCGCGCTTATCAGCGCTTCGCCTCGCGGCTACGCGACGAGCTCGAGGCGGATCCCGAGGACGAGACGTTGCGCCTGATGACCCGCCTGCAGGCGACGTCCTGATCGTTCATGTCGTCGCACGGTACCACGACACGACGTTGCCGTTGAACGAAGCTTCGCGTCTTCGTGAGCGCGAGCGGGACCTTCTTACATTCGGCAAATGGGTCGTCGATTCGAGGGCGAACGACAACGCCCCGTGAGGACTCTCACGGGGCGCAGTCACCATCCACCAGCGATGCGAATCAGGGCACGAGGACCGGCCTCCCCTCTATATCAAGGACTTGTATCGGCGCGATACCCGTCGCCTTGAGCGGTCCCTCGATCGTCGCACGATCGCCGACGATCACCAGGTTCAGGTGGTCCGTGTCGATGTACTTCTTCGCCACCCGTGTCAGGTCGCCCTTGTTCACCGCGTTGATCTTCGTCGCGTAGGTCTGGAAGTACGTCGGCGGCAGGTCCTGCGTGTACAGACTCCCCACCGCGGCCGCCATCGCATTCACCGTGGAGAACCGGCTCGGCAGCGATTGGATGAGTGACTCCTTGCCCTGCGTCACTTCATCGTCCGTCCACGGCTCCGCGCCCTGCACGCCGCGGAAGTGCTTCATGAAGCCGATGAGCGCACTGTCCGTCTTCGCGCTCACGATGCCGCCGCCGGCCTGGAACGCGCCGGGCCCGCGACCGTACGCGAAGCTCGAACGCACGCCGTAGCTGTAACCCTTCACCTCGCGGATGTCATGATTGAGCCGCGACTGGAACAGGCCGCCGAGCAGGTGATTCATCACGGACAGCGAGTAGAAGTCCGGCGTGTAGCGCGTTGGACCAGGCGTCCCGAACGCGAACACGGACTGCGCCGCCTTCGGCTTGTCCACCAGGTAGATCGTCCGCGCCTTGGACGCCGGCGGCGGAGGATACTTGAACGTCGGACGCGCGCCGCCCTTCGGCCACGCCGCCAAGGCCTTCTCGATCATCGGCTTCACCGTCTTCGGATCGACGTCGCCGCTCACGGTGATCACCGCGCGACCGGGCTGGAAGTACGCCTTGTGGAACGCCATCACGTCGCCGCGCGTGATCGACTTCACCGTGGTCTCGTTCGTGACGCGACCATACGGATGATCCTCGCCGTACACGACCTTGCTGAACACGTTGCTCGCGATCGAATTCGGCTGGTCCTTCGCCTGCGTGAGCTGCACGAGCGTCCGCGCGCGAATGCGCTCGAGCGCCGAGTCCGGGAAGCTTGAGTTGAGCAGCATGTCCGCCACCAACGCGATCGCCGGTTCGACCTTGTCCTTGAGCGACGTAAAGCGAATCGTGCCCGACTCGCCGCCCACCTGCACGGCGATCGACGTGCCGAGCATCTGCTGCGCGTCGGAGAGCTGGTCGGCGGTCTTCGTCGTCGTGCCCTCACTGAGCATGGCGGCGGTAAAGCTGCCCGTACCCAACTTGCCCTTCGGCTCGAAGGTGGTGGTGCCACCGACGAAGTCGATGTTCACGGCCACGAGCGGCAAATCGTGCTTCTCCACGACGATCAGGTCCGCGCCGTTCGACAGCTTCACTTTCGTCCAGCCAGGAACGCGCAGTGTGGGCGCCTTGCCCGCCACAGGCTGTTTCGTGCGATCGAGCCCCTGCGCGCCGATCGTGGCGACGGGCATCGCAACAGGCATCGCGATCGCGAATACCGCCAGCGCGACGCGCGCGCTTGAATGCAGTGTCCGGGCGTTCATCTACTTGCCCCCCAGGATGTAGTGTGCGCCGTCAGGCGCGACTGTGACTTTGACGCTCTTGTCCGGCTGCGACGCCTGCTCCGGCTTGCCCAGCGGTACGATGCTGAGCACCACCCGCATGGCGCCGAGGTACTTGTTGGCGACGCG
>JANOIJ010000090.1:0-1832 GCA_031407575.1 Gemmatimonadaceae bacterium
CGGCCCGCGGATGCACCCTGACGATACGCCAGCTCGATAGCGTGGATGTACGCTGGTGCGAAATCGGAATCGGCGCGAATGGCGCGGTCGAAGTTCGCGAATGCGTCCGCCTCGCTGATGTCGCGATCGTGATGGAAGCGCATGTCGCCGAGCAGGTACCATGCGGCTGGATCGTCGGGATAGCGGTCGGTCACCGCGGCCGCCGCTGCGAACGCCTTCTTCATCTCCGCAGGCGACGTCAGGCGATCCGCATTCGACAGCGCGTAGTGCTTGATCGCGACAAGTGTCAGGGAGTCATGCGGAGAGAGACCGGGGCGTATCTGCTGCCCGGCCTTTCCGAATGCATCCCATTGCAGGCGGCTTCCGTCGCCCGTCCACCCATAAGCCATGCCGAGCATCGCGTACGCAATCCCGAAGGTCGAGTCGGTCGCGACGGCCTCACGCAGCGAAATCGCGGCCGAGTCGAACTGCGTGCGTCGAAAGTGCTGCGCGCCCTGGAGAAAGGCGCGAATGGCAGGAAGCGAATTGGACCCGAGCGACGCGAGCTTCGCCGCGCCGATGGTGCGCATTCGCCCAATGGCAGCAAGCGAGCGAAAGCTCAATGAGTCGGTCACGCGATCCATGCGCGACAGCGAATCACGCACCTCCACTTCCACCGCGGGAGTGCCGCGCTCCGCATCGACGATCCACACCTTTGCCGTCACCAGGCCCTGACCGGCCGGCTGCAGCTGGCCGTACATCACCAGCTGCGCGCCAACGCGCTTTGCGAACGCGATGGCGGCCGTTCGCTCTGCATGGCCTTCCCAGTCCTTGATGGTGACGCTTGGCGAAAGCGCCCGGAGCGTCCCCGCGCCATCGAGGTTGCGCGAGAGCACGTCGACGATGCCTTCGCGCCACAGCGCGAGCTGCGGATCGAATACTTCGAACGGCGCCACCGCCAGGTTGATCGTATCACTTGGCGGCGCGGTGCTCCTGCCCCGCAGCAGCAGTGGAACCGCGACGGCCGCCGCGATCACGAACGCGCCCGCGATCGCCCAGAGTGCCCATCCCTTCGTGGAGCTCCTCGATGCATGCGCGTGCGCCACTCCGCTGACTGCCTCGAGTGGCGACGCGATTTCCGAGGCCGACTGCGGCCGCCTCGATGGCTCCTTCTCGAGGCAGCGCATCACGAGCGCAGCGAGCGCATTGGGTACACCCGGACGACGCGCAGCCACGGGCACCGGAATCTCCATCACCTGCGCCGCGAGCAGCTGCTGCGGCGACTTGCCAGCGAACGGTGATTGCCCGGTGAGCATCTCGTACGCTACGCAGCCCAGCGAATAGATGTCCGCGCGATGATCGGTGTCGGGATCACCCGCGACTTGCTCGGGCGCCATGTACGCGGGCGTGCCAAGCGACATGCCGAGCGTCGTCAGTCCTTCGCCACTGTCCTGCCGCGCGGACGACAGCGCCTTCGCGATGCCGAAGTCGGCGACAGTTGCCGCGCCGCCCGAGAGCAGGATGTTGTCCGGCTTGATGTCGCGATGCACCACGCCTTCTTCGTGCGCATACGCGAGCGCCTTCGACACATCACCGAGTATCTCGGACACCTCGGCGAACGTCATGGGCCCCGCGGCAATACGTGCGCGCAGGGAGTCGCCTTTCACGAACGGCATTACGTAGTACGGCAAACCGCCCACCGATCCGGCAGTGAGCACGGGCACGATGTGCGGATGCTGCAGTCGCGCCGAGAGCAGTACCTCGCGATTGAATCGCTCGGCGTTCACGCCAGCGGCGAGCTCTGGATGCAGCACCTTGATCACGACCGCGCGATGCAGCGCGAGGTCTTCGGC
>JANOIJ010000109.1:0-73210 GCA_031407575.1 Gemmatimonadaceae bacterium
CGCGATCATGAAGAGCACTGGCAGCGGAAGGAGCGCGAGCATCAGCGCCGCGAGCAGCGCCGCGGTGAGCAGTGCGTTCACCCAGATCAACTTCGGACGCGCGATGTCCGCCTGCGCTGCCTCGGGCTCTGGTTCGACTTCCTCGGTCTCTGGCAGGTCGTGACTGCCAGGCAAGGCGAGCCGAGCCCGCTCGCTCAACCCCAACCGTCGCGCGACGAAGAGCACCCACACCGCGCCAACGACCATCGCCGGAATGAGCGGAACGAAGATCTGCCCCGCGTCGATGCCCAGCGCACTCGCCGCGCGCGCGGTGGGCCCGCCCCACGGCAGGATGTTCATCACGCCGCCCGCCAGCATCGTCACACACGCAAGAATGAGCGGACGAATGCCGAGCCGCTTGTACAGCGGCAGCATCGCCGCGGTGGTGATCATGTACGTCGTGGATCCGTCGCCATCGAGTGAGACGATCAGCGCGAGCGCCGCCGTGCCCACCACGATCTTCATCGGATCGCCGCGCACGAGCCGGAGGATGCGCTGCACGAACGGCTCGAACAGCCCCGCGTCGATCATGATGCCGAAGTACAGGATCGCGAACATCAGCATCACGCCGGTGGGCGCGAGGTTGCGAATGCCGTCCAGCATCATGGGGCCAAGCGTCTTCCAGAATCCGCCGAGCATGCCGAAGACGATCGGCACGAGGATCAGCGCGATGAGCGGCGACAGCTTCTTCGACATGATCAGCACCATGAAGGCGATGACCATGGAGAACGCCAGGACCGTCAGCACGACATCACCGGCGCGCGGGCGCCAGCGGAAGCACGATGTGCGACGGGTACGTCGCGCTGTGATGAATCGTGTTGTCGGCGGCGATCACCCGCCGATTCTTGCCGAGTGGCTCGCCCGTGTTGGGGTTCGCGTCGAAGCGGGGGAAGTTGCTGCTCGAGATGTCCACCCGGATGCGATGCCCCTTCTTGAACACGTTCGCCGTGGGAAAGGGATCAATTGTAAATGGATACACCGTGCCCGGCTGGAGCATCACCGCGTGCTCGCGCGTGGCGCGATAGCGACCGCGGACGATGGCGTCCGTGATGTTGAGGTCGAAGCCCGCGGGCCAGTCGTTGCTGGCAGGATACACGTCCACCAGCTTCGCGGTAAAGTCGGTGTCGGTCCGGTTCGACGACGCGTGCAGCACGACGCGAATGGGACCGATGACCTCCATGTCCTCCGTGAGCGGTTCGGTCTGGAAGACGATGACGTCGTCACGTGCACGCAGCGGACGGTACGGCGGCTTCGACGGCGGAAAGCGCGGATCCTCGCGTTGATTGTACGCGCCGTCCTTGAGCCGAGCGGACGATCCGCCGCCGATGGTCGGAACCGGGTGGCGTGGGTCGAAGGTGTACGTCGTGCTCGCGGTGCGTTGTGCCGGCTTGCTCGTGGAGAGCGAGCCGTCGCCGTGAAAGTAGTACGGTACCATCCGCGTGGCCGCGATGGGCCACGTGCGCTCGTTGCGCCAGTAGCCGCCGTGAAAGAGCCGGCCCTCCGCGTCCTTGTGCCCGTCGCCCGTGCCCATCACGAAGAGGCGCAGCGGAGTTTCGATCTCGACGCCGGTCGCGCGACCCTTGAGGAAGTGATCATACCAGCGAAGGTGGAAGTCGCCATCGAAGTCTGGGATGGTGGCCTCCGCGCCGAACGAGACGTCGCCCGCGTACGGCCGCTGTTCGCCATGATGCGTCCACGGGCCCACGAGGATGCGCTGCGGCTGCGACTTGCGCTTGGCAAGGCCCACGAAGTTCTCGAACGTGCCGGCGAGGAAGATGTCGTACCAGCCACCGACGTGAATCATCGGGATGTCCGACGTCTGCGCGTAGTGCTCGGACCAGTTCACCATCGGATCCTTCCAGAACGCGTCGTAGTCCGCGCGCTCGAAGAAGTCGAGGTACCAGCCTTCGTACTCAGGTGATACCGAAAGCGGATTGAGCCCGCGCCGCATCGGCTGGACGTCGAACCAGTTCTCCACCTTCTCCTGCTCCGTCAACAGCTTCCGCACCGCGGCATTCGGCGCGTCGGCCGCGAGCTGGCTCCACGCCCACGTGAGCTGGCGACCCATCTCGTACGTGCCGCGAAAACGCACGCCGTGATCCCACGCGTTCGACATGCCGCCCATGTTGATGACGAGCGTCCTGAGCGACGGCGGACGCAGTTGCGCGGCGCCCGCCTGCGCATGCGCGGCGAACGACGTCCCCCACATCCCCACCGCTCCGCTCGACCACGGCTGCTTCGCGAGCCACTCCACCGCGTCGTAGCCGTCCGTCGCGTCCGCGGGTTGCACCTTGGAGAACTTGCCCTCCGATCCGTAGCGGCCGCGCATGTCCTGCACGGCGACCACATAGCCGTGCCGCGCGAGATACTCGGCGATCTTCTGTTGGCCGCCCTTGTCGTACGGCGTGCGGTGCAGCAGCACAGGCAACTTCTCACTCACGGCGGCGCCACTGCGCGCGGGACGGTACACGTCGGTGGACATGCGCTTCCCGTCGCGCATCGGCATCATCAAGTCGTGCTCGGTGCGCACGACGTCGTACTGGGCAGGCTGCTGCGCTGCGGTGGCGAGCGTCGCGAGCAGGAGGGCGGTAGCGAGCATCGCGGAAGGTGCGATGTGCCAGACGGCGGGGCAAGAACCCCGCATGCGAACCTGCCATCCGCGCGTCAACAGCGCGCTAACAGATTCCACGGATGCTTCGGAGACCGCCGGATACCAGCAAACGCCAACGCACTTCCGCTGTATCCGGCAATTCCCGCAAAATCCGTAGAATGTGAACCTCAGGGTTCGTCGTGATTGTAGTTCCGTCGTCGCCGAGTCGCGAGGCGGAGCTATCCTACCCTGAGCGCAGTCGAAGGGCTCAGGATGACGGCAACGCTCAGGACGTCGACCGTGCGACCGATGCAGCCTTCATCATTAGGTAGTTCCTCTCCGGAAGGCTCGGAGTACGCTGGGCCGCAGCGCGAAAGTGCGTCGCGGCGCGCGCGTGGTCGCCCAACATCGCGAACAGGTGCCCGCGCACGGCGTCCAGGCGGTAGTGCCCGCGAAGACGCGCATCAGTGTCGAGCGCCGCAAGCAGGTCGAGCCCTCGTGCTGGCCCGTGCACCATCGCGGCGGCAATCGCCTGGTTGAGTGCGACCATCGGGTTGTCGCTCAGCCGCGCGAGCACGCCGTACAACGCGAGTATCTGCGCCCAGTCGGTGTCCTCGACGCGGACGGCCTCGTCGTGCACAGCGGCAATCGCCGCCTGGAGTTGATACGTCCCGATGGACCCCTGCGGCAGCGCCTGCGACACCAGCGCGATGCCCTCGGCGATCAGTCGTTGGTTCCACAGCGCGCGATCCTGTTCGTCGAGCGGAATCAGCTCGCCGTTCGGACCTGTGCGCGCCGAGCGACGCGCGTCGGTGAGGAGCATCAGCGCGAGCAGGCCCGCCACTTCGCTGTCGTCGGGGAGCAGCGCGTGCACGGCGCGCGTGAGCCGGATCGCCTCGTTGGAGAGATCCGTGCGCTGGAGGTCGGCGCCGGTACTGCTCGCGTACCCCTCACTGAAAATGAGATACAGCACGTGCAGCACCGCGCTCGATCGCTCGTCACGCTCGCGATCCGTGGGCATGCTGAACGGCACGCGAGACGTCTTGATCGTTTGCTTGGCGCGGCTGATCCGCTGCGCCATGGTCGCTTCGGGAACGAGGAACGCCGTCGCGATCTCGGCGGTGGTGAGCCCGCCCACCGCGCGCAGCGTGAGCGCGATGGCCGACGCGGGCGTGAGTGCCGGATGGCAGCACATGAAGAGCAGCGTGAGCGTGTCGTCGTGATCGAGACCGAGCTCCGCGTCCGGCGGCGGCACGAAGGGCTCGTCGGCCGCGAGCTGCGTCGCCACCGCCTCTTCGCGCCGTCGCCGCGACGCTTCGCTGCGGGTGTGGTCGGCGAGGCGCCTGATCGCGACCTGATAGAGCCATCCGCTCGGGTTGGTCGGCACGCCAGCCGCGGGCCACTGCACCGACGCGGCAATCAATGCTTCCTGCACCGCGTCTTCTGCAGCGGCAAAGTCTCCATGCCGACGTGCGATGACGCCGAGCACCTGTGGCGCGAGCTCGCGCAACAGGTGCAGGGAGTCATGCATCATGCGTCCTTCGGCAGTCCGCTCATCACCTGACGCACCTCGATGGCCATGTTCAGCGGTGCGCCGCCCTTGCCGGGCGCGGCCGAGGCCTTTGCGGCAAGCGCGTGGGCGCGCTCGGTGGAGTCCACCTCGACGATCCAGTAGCCCGCGAGGAACTCCTTGGATTCGGCGAAGGGCCCGTCGGTGACGGGGGCTCCGTCCTTGGCTGCGCGCACGAGCTTCGCGTCGCCCGGTGGTGCGAGCCCCTCGACAGCGACGAACTCGCCGGCGGCCGTGAGATCCTTGTTGTAGTTGTGCATAAACGCGATGTGCGCCTTGAAGTCCTCGGGCGCCCAGTCGTTGATGCCCCAGTCCCCCGAGCCGCGGGAAGCGTGCATCATGAGCATATACCTCATTGGGTCTCCTTGAAGTGTGTACGTGGAGTCGGAACCATCAGTGCTTTTTCGACATTGCGTCAAAACTGCAACCACGAGCTCGCCCCTTGCGCCCGAGGATGGCATCAGATATACTGAACCACATGGTTCAGCATTCGCGACTCGACACCGCCTTCTCTGCCGTCGCCGACCCCACTCGGCGGGGCATCCTCGAGCACCTCGGCACGAGACCGGCTTCCATCACCGAGCTCGCCGAATCGTTCGGGATGACCCTCACGGGGATGAAGAAGCACGTGCAGCTCCTCGAGGACGCCGGACTGGTGCACACGGAAAAGCACGGGCGCGTGCGAACCTGCTCGCTGGGCACACGCCGACTGGCGGAAGAAGCCGCCTGGATCGGCAACTATCAAAAGATGCTCGACGCACGCTTCGACAGCCTCGAAGCCTTTCTCGAGCGAACCAAGGGAGACGACCGATGACGACAGCAACGCAGAGCCGATCCATCCTGACCACGCCCACCGATCGCGAAATACGCGTCGAGCGCATCTTCGACGCACCGCGCGATCGTGTCTGGCGCGCGTTTACGGACGTGAAGCAGGTCGTGCAGTGGTGGGGTCGCGGCAACAAGCTTGTGGCCGAGCGGATGGAGGTGGCGAAGGGTGGACATTGGCGCTTCGTCGAGCACGGGCCTGAGGGCGTGCATGGCTTCGAGGGGCGCTATCGCGAAGTCACGCCGCAGGATCGACTCGTGTACACCTTCGAGTGGGACGGCATGCCCGGCCACGTGATCGTCGAGACCACGACGTTCGAGGACCTCGGCGATGGGCGCACGAAGGTCGTCAACGTATCCCTGTTCCACACGCCGGAAGAGCGCGACGGCATGCTGAACTCGGGCATGGCCATCGGAATGGAAGAGAGCTACGCCGCGCTGGACCGGCTACTCGCGTAACTGTTGTCATCCTGAGCGAAGCGCATGCGCGCAGGATGACAACGCTTCGCTCACCGTGACAACTAGCGCTCCACCATCTGCAGCGCCGCTTTCATGTAGCCGAGCGCGAATGCCATGCCCGCATGCCAAGGCGCGTCGCAGGTCATCTCGGGGGTGTGGTCGGGGATGATCACGCCGTCGTAGCCGACGTCCTTCAGCGCCTGGATCGCGCTGAGCATGTCGAGATCGCCTTCGTCCACGAACACTTCCTGGTAGAGCGGAACCTTGCCGCGCACGTTGCGGAAATGGACGTACGCGATGCGGTTCTGTCCGCCGTACTGCGCGATGCTCTCCAGCACGTTGCCCTCGCGCATCTCCTGCAACGACCCCAGGCAGAACTCCAGCGCGTTCGCCTTGCTCGGCGCTATGTCGATCACGCGCTGGTACTTCTGTGGCTGGTTCACGAGACGCGCGGTGCGACGCAGCATGTCGGCTGGCGGGTCGTCCGGGTGCAGCGCCATGATGACGCCATGCTCCTCGGCGACGGGAATGATCTGCGAGAGAAACCATTCGTATCGCTGCCACAGTTCCTCGCTGTCCACGCGCGGCACCGTGCCCTTCGGCGCGCTCGGATCGTAGACCATGTTCCAGACCATCCCATTCGGCATGGGCGTCTGCGGGTCGATCTTCGACTCGTCGTACACGAGCGCCATCGCGTTGCCGCGCCCAACGGGCGCCTTCGTCCATCCCCACACGCCCGCGAGGCTGAAGTTGTAGCCCATGATCGGGATGCCCACGCGACCGATCACCTGGACCGTGCGTTTCAGTGCTTCCATCTGCGCGTGCTTCTTCGGCCCGTCGAGCAGGATGTCGTGCCAGTGCGCGGGATCGAAGTTCTCGATGGCTTCCCACGTCAAGCCGTTGCTCTCGATGCTTCGCTTGATGCTGCGGAGATCCTCTTCGGTCCAGGGGCGCTCCTGATTCTGTGTGACGCCCCAGCCCATGTTCGGCGACCCGCTGGTCAACACGGGATCCTTGCCCTTGAAGTAGTCGACGAGATGCACGACGAGGTGCGTCACGCCGGCCTGCTTGGCGAACTTGTAGTTGTCGTCGGTGAGAAGGCTGCGATACAGGCCGAGGCCGAGTTTCATTGATTGACTGTGCTCGGTGCGCGGGCGTTGGGAGTGGCGCGAGTGAAGGTCACTCGAGTTTCTTCAAAAGCGACAAGGGGCCGACTCGAACAGCCGACAACCCGCCGAGACGGCGTAACTCCGTTTTACCCTCAGCTCGCAACCAATGAAGCACTGGCGTCGGCCGGTCAGGGATGCACGAGTGCGCGCGGAGCCGATCGGCATTTTTGTCGGCTTCCGATCGGCCCCTGTGGCAGTACAGAATCTCGCGCCGCTGCGTTTCTCAGAGATCTCGACGCCGCATGATTATCGATCCTGGCTCGGCGGCGGCGCGCCGTCCTGGATCAACACATCGCGCACGCGCTCGAGGTGCCGCTGCATGCGCGCGGTCGCGAGCGGCTCGTCGCGCGCACGGACCGCTGCGTAGATCTCGCGATGCTCGGCGTAGTCGTTCGCGCGCTTGCCGTGGATGTCGAGGATCATCCGCTGCTCCTGACGGAAGAGGCTCGAGAGCACGTCGAGAATCTGGTGGAGCACCACGTTGCCCGACGCGAGCGCAATCTCCCGGTGAAACGCGAGGTTCACCTCGTTGAGCACAGTGGGGTCGTCCAGGCTCTCGCCAGCGCGGTCGAGCAGGCGCTCCATTTCGTCCAGCTGCGCGTCAGTGGCATTGCGCGCAGCGAGCGAAGCGGTCGTCGTCTCGACCGGCAACCGCGCCTCGATGAGATCCACGAGGAGCTTTCGCGAGGGCGTCACGCCGATCATCGGATTGCTCATCACGAGCGACGCCGGCGCGCGGCCCACATAGACGCCGGAGCCGTGACGGATGGTCACGACGCCCACCGTCTCCAGCTTCTTCAGCGCCTCGCGGAGCGTGGGTGCCCCCACCGCGAAGTCCTGCGACATGCGAGATATTGTCGGGAGGCGCGATCCGGGCTCGTATCCGCCCTGCTCGATGAGCTGCGTGATCCGTTGCGCGATGTCGTCCGACAGGCTCTGCCGTGCGACGGGCTGGAAGGCATGCGTCACGCGACGAGTGGTGCGAGAAGTGAGGAGACCACTCGGCAAGTCATAATGTGATTTGGGTTGAATTCTATCTATCTTTGCCCCAATTCGCTGTCAATAATGAAGTTCTGGAGGCGTTGGTGACCGGTGTCCGGCTGTCGTTTGCGTTGACGGAAGACAGGGACGCACCTGAACTTGCAGCAATGCGCAGCGCCGCCGCGAAACAGCTCACCACGCGATTTGGCCGAGGACATTGGTCGGGCGAGGCGACCGAGCGGGGCGTGCTCGCGAGCATCCACACCGGCTCCGTCTGGGTCGCGCGGCGCGGCAAGTCCATCGCCGGCACGTTCCGGTTGGCGACGAAGAAGCCCTGGGCCATCGACCGCGCGTACTTCAGCCCTTGCAGGCTGCCGCTGTACCTGACGGACATGGCCGTGCTGCCCAGCATGCAGGGACTCGGCATCGGGCGCCGGTGTCTCCAGAAGGCGGTGGACGTCGCCCTCGCGTGGCCCGCCGACGCCATTTGCCTCGACGCCTACGACGCGGAAGCCGGTGCGGGCGACTTCTATGGAAAGTGCGGATTTCGTGAGGTCGGACGCGTAGTGTACCGCGCCGTACCGCTGGTGTATTTCGAGCTGCTCCTCTCGTGAGACCACCTTCATCCTCAATCGAATGTCCTACTCGGGCCCCATCAACGAGCCGCAGGCCAAGCGCCCCGACACCCGCTCCGTACGCGCCGTGAAAGCCGGCGCGAGCTTCGGCTCAGCGCTCGCCATCACCATCTCGTGGAGCGTGAACCACTCCATCGTCTGGGCGTGCATCCACGGACTCTTCTCGTGGCTCTACGTCGCGTACTACGCTGTCACGCGCTAAATGTCATCCTGAGCGCAACGTTGTCATCCTGAGCGCAGCGCATGCCCCGAGCGAAGTCGAGGGGAAGGATCTGCACCGGCTGTTCGGCCGAACAACAAACAGGTCCCTCGGTCGCCGCTGCGCGCTCCTGTCGAGACGACATCGCCACCTGCACCTGCTGTTCACCCACGCCGAGAAGTGTATGCTGCTCCGTGCCGTCGTTGTCCTGATGCTACTCGCCTCGAGCCCCCTCTCCGCCGCGGATTTCGTCGGCGTGCGGGTCGACGCGGACCGCAACAAGGTGCTGCTGGACATCGGCGCCGATCGGCTGAACAAGGACTTCCTCCACCAGAGCGTGCTCGCCACGGGTCTCGGGACACTCGGCCTGGATCGCGGGCAGTTGGGCGGCAGCGTCGTCGTGCGCTTCGAGCGGCGCGGCAAGCGCGTCCTCATGGTGCGCGACAACTGGGCTGTCCGCGCGCAGGGCGCGACTGCGGCCGGTGCCCGTGCGGCGGCTGAAGGATTCGCAACGTCGGTGATCGCGTCGTTCCCGATCGACGCAGAGGCGAATGGGACGCTGACGGTGGACGCTACGTCCCTCTTCCTCACCGACACCTATGGTATCGCCGAGAGCATTCGCCGAGGGCAGCAGGGCACCGCGCGCCTGGATGCGGGGCGGAGCTGGTTCGATCCCGCACGCACCAAGGCGTTTCCGAAGAACACCGAGATCCACGCCGTGCTGACGTTCACGGTGGACAACGCGGGGCCGGCGCTGCGGCGAAGTGCGCCGGATCAGTCGTCCGTGACCATGGAGTTGCACCACTCGCTCGTCGAGCTTCCCGACGTAAGCGGCTTTCGCGCTCGCGAGAGCGACTCACGAGCCGGCGTGTTCGGCCCGCAGTTCTATGATTTCGCGCAAGGCTTCGAAGGCACGTATCGCGATGCCGTCGCCAGCCGCTGGCGTCTCGTTCCCATGGACGTCGCCGCCTATCAGCGTGGCGAGCTGACGGAGCCGGTGACTCCCATCGTCTACTATCTCGACGCTGCCATTCCCGCGCCGTATCGCGAAGCGCTGCGCGAAGGCGGCATGTGGTGGAACAAGACCTTCGAGGCCGCGGGGTTCAGGAATGCATTCGCCGTGCGCGATCTGCCTGCCGACGCCGACCCGATGGACGCGCGCTACAACATGGTCTACTGGGTCCACCGTCTGGGACCTGGACCGAGTGTCGGGCCCTCGCTTGGCGATCCCAGAACTGGAGAGATCCTGCGCACCGTCGTCCGCATGGACGCGTGGCGCTCGCTCATCGACTACAACATCTATGCGGGCATGCTGCCCGCGGCTGGTCCACAGGGACTGGGCATGAGTGCCGAGGCGTTCGCGATGTGGCGGCGACGTCAGCATGCCGCGCACGAGATCGGCCATACACTCGGCTTTCCGCACAACTACATCGCGCATGCGCAGGGACTCACCAGCGTGATGGACTATCCCTTCCCGCTCATCACGCTCGACGCGCGGGGACAGCTCGATCTCTCCAAGGCGTACGCGCCTGCCGGCGGCGCATGGGACACGCTGACCGTGCGGTACGGCTACACGTGGTTCGGTGATTCCGCGTCCGAAGCGGCGGGATTGAAGCGTATCATCCAGGACGGGCTCTCGAAGAACGTGCGCTTCGTCGCCGACCAGCATGCGAACGCGAGTGGCTCGTTGCCCGAAGCCACGCGGTGGGTGGAAGGCGCGACAATGTTCGATGCGGTGCAGCGCACGTCGGCGGTGCGACGCCTGCTCATCGACAAGTTCGACGAGCGCGCCATCAAGCCCGGCGAGCCGATGTACCTGCTCAACATGCGCTTCGCGCACGTGTACCTGCACCATCGCTACTCGCTCGAGGGCCTGGTGAAGTACGTCGGCGGGATGGACTTCAGGTATGCCATGCGCGGCGACGGCCAGACGCCGACGACCATCCTCCCCGCCGCGTCGCAGCGTCGCGCGCTCGCGGCGGTGCTCGATGCACTGGAGCCCGCGGCGCTCGCGGTGCCGGAACGCGTGCTCGCGATGATCCCGCCCGTTCCACCGGGCGGCGACGACACGATGGCGTGGCTCGGCTACGCCGGCACGGCGCTCGACCAGGTCTCTCTCGCGGGTGGTGTCGCAACAGAGGTAATTGAGAACCTGTTCGAGCGCGACCGCATGGGACGGTTGGTGCTGTTCAATGCGCGCGATGCGGCCAATCCCTCGTTGGATGAAGTGACGCGCACCGTCATCGACCGGTCATGGGGCGCGGCGCCCTCGGCGAATACCGGCACGCAAGCGCTGCGTCGCACAGTGCAGCAGGTGGTGCTGAACACGTTGTTAGACCGGGCGACGGATGCCGAGGCGCTGCCGGATGTTCGCGCGGGGCTGGAACAGCACTTGTCGCTACTGAAGACCCGCCTCGAGCGCTCGACCGGCGGTTCGACGGCCGACGCGGCCCTGCGCGCAAAGGCTGTTCGCGACATTGCCCGCTACTTCGATGGACAGGATGATCCGAAGACGCGGTCACGGTTCGCGGTGCTTCCGCTCCCCTGGCCATGATTGGCTTGCGGCGAAGAAGCAGTCCCTCGACTTCGCTCGGGACGACAATAGGGCGATTGTCGTCCCGACTGGAGCCGCGCAGCGGCGACCGAGGGACCTGCTTTGCGTCCCCGAGCAGGCTAGAAGACTCGAATGCCCGCGGTGATCGGGGCAAACCAGTGTGGTGAGCCGCTGTGTGTCCACCGCATGTAGCGCGCAGTGCCGACCAATCCGACATGCCGCGCCACGTTGAGTGTGCCTTCTGCCTCGACGAAGTTGCGCGTGCGCTCCGCATACTTCCCGAATCCAACCAGGACGCCGAAGGACGTATGGCTGGACAGCGCGCTCCGTATACCTAGTCCGATGCCCACACCATCGTGATGGTCGGGGTACTGCGTGCAGGTCCCGTTCGGTGCGAAGTGGCAGATATCTATTTGGTCTCCCCCAAGATCCGGACTGTACTCCACCTTTGCGTAGGGCGAGATGCGCGCCGTGCGAAGAAGGGAGACGCTTGCAGCGAACCGGACCACTCCTGAACCATCACTGTTGTAGTAGACGGCACCGGCGCGATTGGGTGTGGCGTCCATAACCGGCGACAGCCTCGACGGACCAGTGTGGAACAGCTGCAGGCGCTGACTGCTGTTTTCGCGTGGTCGTGACGAGCACCACGCCGTTGTGCGCGCGGGGACCATAGCGTTCGAGCGCAACCTCCCCCTTTGCCACCTCGACGGAGACGATGTCCTCGGGCCGAACGTTCGAGAGCAGGCGCCCTGCAAGAGAGTCGTCGATGGTGGAGTTTGCCATCAACCCCAGGGCGACGCCGTCCACGACGAGCAGCGGTGGATGGCTGAGGCCATTCGCGCAACGAATGACGATGACCGCCTTCCCAGACGTGCGCTCGTGCCAGTCTGGCGCGAGCGCACGAACTGGCGACGGTCGCAGGGAAACCTCGCCGGCATCGGCGCGCGCCGGCACGGCGCGAAGCGCAGGGCGACGCAGCCGCGCGACGTCGCGCAGCGTGGATGACTGCGCCAGCGCATCGCCCGCGTGGAGAATGACGAGCAGTACATAGCCGAGCGTGGCTCGTCGCAGCATGAGCAGGGTCCAAGGGGCGGCAAACTTCTGGTTCCGTATGGCAGACCGCCGAGGCCCCGCTCTGGTCACCGCATCACGGCACCTTCGGCGCTCCGCCCGACCGCAAGAAGTCCAGCGCGAGGTTGCTCATCGTCCTTACGCCCACCGGCAGCGCGCGATCATCCGCCTGGAACAGCGGTGAATGATTGCTCGCCGGCGACGCCAGGCCCGGCGGCGAGACACCAAGCCCGACGAAGAACCCCGGCGCCCGCTCCGCGTAGCGCGAAAAATCTTCTGCGGGCATGGAGAGCCCCGTCTCCGATGCCCCCGCTGCTCCCGCGATGCGCTTCAGCGTCGGGATGTACTTCGCCACCATCGCCGGATCGTTCACCGTCACCGGGTATCCGATCACGATGCTCACCGTCGCCGTCGCTCCACTCGCGATGGCGATGTTCTCCGCCGTCCGCTTCATCTTCTCATGGATCGACGTCCGGATCTTCGCGTCGAACGTGCGGATGGTGCCGATCATCCACACCGAATCGGGGATGATGTTCTCGCGGTTGCCGCCGTGAAACGCGCCCACCGTCACTACCACGGGCGACGTCGTGAGATCCGTCTGCCGAGAGACGATGGTCTGGAGCGCGGTGACGATCTGCGCGCCGATCACGATGGGATCCACGGTCGACGACGGCATCGCGCCGTGCCCCTGCTTGCCATGCACGATGATGCGCCAGTTGTCCGCGCTCGCCTGCACGGGGCCCGCGCGATACGTGAGCGCGCCGAGCTTTCCGGGAAAGACGTGCATCCCGAAAATCCCGTCGACGCCATCCATCACCCCCGCCGCAATCATCGGCCCCGCACCGCCCCTCGGCGGAACTTCCTCGGCTGGCTGGAAGATGAACTTCACGGTGCCCGGGATCTGCGGCCGTAGTCCAGTGAGCACTTCCGCCGTGCCCATCAACATCGCGACGTGTGTGTCGTGTCCACATGCGTGCATGACGCCGACCTGTTCGCCGTTCCACATCGCGCGCACGGTCGACTTGTACGGAAGGTCCACCTGCTCCGTCACGGGTAGCGCATCCATGTCCGCTCGCAGCGCGACGGTGGGCCCCGGCTTTCCGCCACGCAGGACGCCGACGACACCGGGAATCCCGCCCACGTTCTCCTGGACCTCCAGGCCCAGCGCGCGGAGATGCGCGGCGACGATACCGGCCGTGCGAATCTCCGCGTAACCGAGCTCGGGGTGCTGATGGATGTCGTGCCGCCATGCCGTGACCTTGCTCGTGATCGCCACGGTGCGGCGATCGATCTCCGCCGAGAGCGCGGGGTCGGCTACCACGGCTTGTGCGCCGAGTGGCCCGGTGGCGACGATGAGCGCCGCGAGGGCGAGGAAACGAGGGGTCGGCATGGTTGTCCTGCGGGTGGGAAATCAGTTCGGGCGCGCGGCCTTGGGGCGTCGCCCGAGTGTCGAGGACCAATCTGCCTCGCGACATGCGTGTTGGCGACGCCGTTTCCTTGCGTCGGCGATGCCGTTCGTTCCCCCCTTGACCGGCATCGACGCCGGCCGTACATAGCAATATGGCTATATACAGTCAAACTAGCGACCATGGACCGGATCACCTCAGCGCCATCTTCGGCGCACTGGCTGACCCCACTCGCCGCGCCATCCTCGACCAGCTCAGTTCCGGCGTCCGCTCCGTCACCGAGCTGTCGGCGCCATTTCAGATGAGCCAGCCTTCCATTTCGAGGCACCTCAAGGTGCTCGAGAAAGCGGGACTCGTCGTCCGCGGAAGGGACGCGCAGTGGCGCCCGCGCGCGCTCGCTGCCGATCCGCTGATGGCTGCCAACGCATACCTCGAGCGCTTTCGAACGCACTGGGAAGCTCGCCTCGACAGACTCGAGGCCTACATCGACCAACTTCAAGAGGGACAATGACTTCCGCCACAACCCGCCCGCTCCTCGCCGTCGCGTTCGCCCTGCTCGCCGCCGTTCCGCTGCAGGCGCAGCAGCCGCGCGACTTCACCCCGTACCTCATCACCGACCGCGCGGCCGAGGTGGCCCTCGCCCGCAGCGCGGCGCCTCGTCATGTGTCTGATTCGGCCACCGTCCTGGTGCTCGAGCGAAAGGGCTTCGTCCAAGCCGCCACGGGGACAAACGGCTTCACCTGCGCGGTCTTTCGATCCTTCGCCGCAGGAGTAAGTGACCCGGAGTTCTGGAACGTCAGGATCCGCGCACCGCACTGTTTCAATCCACCGGCCGCGCGCACGGTGCTGCCGGAGATGCTCAAGCGCGCAGAGTGGATTCTGGGTGGCGCCAGCGTCGCCGAGGTCGCGGCGAAGACCAAGCGGGCCTACGCGTCTCGTGAGTTTCCGATGCCGGCCGTTGGGGCGATGGTGTTCATGCTCTCTCCAATGCAGCATCTGAGCGACGCGGACCCGCACTGGATGCCACACCTGATGTTCTACTACGACAGGTCGCAGCCGGCCGCGACGTGGGGCGCCGGCGACATGAAGGCCGCCGTGATCGACGCATCGGCGGGAGACGCTGCGTCCCCGGTGCAGACCCTGCTCGTTCCCGTGCGACAGTGGTCGAATGGAAAGACCGCGCTTCCCGCTGCGGGACACTAGGAATCATGCCGCAGTCAGGGATGTCGCTCGTGGATCGACCCTCGGCACGCGAGGTGGTGTTCTCGCGGCTGTTGAATGCACCACCAGAGCTGGTCTGGAAGACGTGGAGCGACGTCGAGCACTTGCAGAAGTGGTTCGGCCCTGCGGGCTTCACCATCACGACCGAGGAATTCGAGTTCGTCGAAGGCGGCGCATGGCGCTTCATGATGCACGGGCCCGATGGAACCGACTATCCGAACCGCATCGTGTTTCGTGAGATCGTTCCGCCCGCTCGCCTGCGCTACGAGAACAACTGGGACCTCCTGGGCGCGCCGCTGGGTTTCTCGGCGCTGATCACGTTCGTGGCCGTCGGAAGACAGACGAGGCTCACCATTCACTTGACGTTTGCCGACGAGGCCGCGTTCAGGATCGCGTTGGAGACGTACGGCGTGATGGATGGTGGAACGCAGACGCTTGACCGCTTGGCGCGATACCTCGCGGCGTAAAGGATCAGCGCGCGATCTCCTCGGCAGATCGCAGCGCCAGCGCACAGAAGGTGAGCGTGGAGTTCGCGCAGCTTCCGCTCACGCACGTCGGCGCACCGACGACGAACAGGTTCTCGTGATCGTGCGTGCGTCCCCACGAATCGACGACGGACGACGCCGGATCACTTCCCATCCGGCAGCCACCGGCGGGATGATCCTGCCATCCGGTGCCGTCGTCCTCCTCCACCTGCAATACCGATCCGTTGCCCGCCTTCGCCATCGTCGCGAACAGCGTCTTGATCGTCGCGTTCGAGTACTCGCGGAGCGCAGCACTCTCCGGCGCGTCGCGGAACGCGAGCTTCGGCAATGGATCGCCCCAGGTATTCCTGCGCGTGGCGTCGAGCGTCAGTTCGCTCGAGCGATCGGGAATGACGTCGTAGTACGCGCGAACACGCGCGACGCCCGTTTGCGTGCGCTCGCGCCAGTCGCGCATGATCGCGTCGCCGAGCAGGGGTGCGCCGGTGTCGTCGCGCAGGCGTGGGGCGCGCGCGAACGCGGACTCCCACACGCGCAGGTCGTGGCGCAGGTAGCGGTCGCCCACGGGCGCGCGCATGAACTGCTTCGTGACGAGCGAATGCTGTGTGTTGATGCCCGGATACAACCGCAGCGGCAATGAGATGAACGCCTGCTGGTTGCGGTGGCCGTTGAGGTACTTGCCGACTGTTCCCGACCGATTGGCGACGTTCGACAGCAACAGCAGGTGCGCGCTCCACACGTAGCCGCCGGCGACGATGAACTGCTTCGCGCGAAACTGGATGTCATCCTGAGCGGAGCGAAGGATCTGCACCTGTCGTTCCGCCCTCCGCTGTACCGCCTCCGCACTCACGATCCGCTTCGTCACGGCATCGACATGCAGCCGCCGCACCAACGTTCGCGGATACAGTGTGACGCGGTTCTTCGCGCGCAACTTGTTCCACGTGAAGTCCGGCGAGTACTTGGCGCCAATCGGACAGATCGGCGTGCACGTGTCGTTGCGGCAGCACTCGGCACGTCCGTCGTATGGACGCGAGTTTTTCGCCGACGGCTGGCTCCACATCGTGATGCCGGCCTGCCCCGCCCACGACTTCAGCATGCCGAGGTTGTACGTCAGCGGCAGCGCCGGCAACGGGAACGGTTTCGCTCGCGGATCCATCGACGCGGGTCCCTGCTCGCCGGAAACACCGAGGAGGACTTCCGCTTCCTGATACGACGGATCGAGATCGTCATACGTGATCGGCCAGTCAGCGCCAATGCCGAACATGCTGCGCGTCTTGAAGTCCTCCGGCGACCACCGCGGCGTCACGCCACCCCAGTGCATCGCCAGTCCGCCAACCTGCATCGATCTCGATTGGAGCGGTCCATCGATCTCATAGCCGTCGAGATGATCGTTTGGCCACGGCGTCTCGCCGTAGGAGAGATAGCGATCGCGGAAGCGTGGACGCTGGCTCAACGGAGGATTGTCGTCGCCCGCCTCGACCACCACGATCTTCTTGTTCGTCGTGCGCGCGAGCTTGTCCGCCACCATCGCGGCGCTGATGCCGGAGCCGATGATGCAGACGTCGCTCTCGATCACGCGGGCCTGCGAGACGCGCGTCATGCGCGGCGCGCCGGTGCAAGCGGCAGCGGCTTGCGACTCGACGTCGCGAGCGGACGACAGTGCTGCTTCCCGATCGATGCCTCGTAGCAGAGGTCCGTGGCCTCCGCGCTACTATAGAAGTGCGCCAGCACCGCGAGTGCGACATGCGGTGCCCGCGCGATGGCCGGAATGCGATCCGCCTTCAACGCATCGAGCTGGCGTTGGACCATCTGCTGCCGCACGAGGAGCGGCACGTCGGCAAATGCCCTTCGATGCAAGCGACGGGCAGACGCGTCGAGCGCGTCGAGCTGTGCGGCCCAACGCGTCGCGGGCGAGGGGCGCGTGCGTTCCAGCGCCGACGTCCCGTAGAGGTGCACCATCTCGGCGTTCTCGCGATAGCCGGCGATCCATTTCTGGAATCCCGCCACCACCGCGGCGAGTTGCGGCCCCGGCAACTCGGACGGCAGAACGGACTCGGCCAGCGCGTGCAAGGTGCGCGGTCCAGCGGCGAGGTCGTCGACGGCAAGTGCGTGCGCGCGTCGCACGAGAGCTGACGCGGGGACAGCGGCGGCGAGTGCGCCGAGGAATGCGCGTCGCGAGAACGATGGCATCGGATACGTTGTGCCTACGGGACGACGCGGGTCAAGGACGTACTCGCAGTTGCGGCCGATGCCTCAGCGTACAAGGTTCCGCAGCTCGGTTGGCCGACCTCTTCTTTGCCCCATGTATACCAACTGCCAGAACTGCCGGCGGTCGTTCGGCCGCAACCGCACCGTCACGCACATGCCTGTCGGCCGTCGTCTCGCGTACGACGCGAAATGCGGACGACTCTGGATCGTGTGCCGGCTCTGTCAGCAATGGAACCTCACACCACTGGACGTGCGGTGGGAGGCGATCGAGGAATGCGAGTCGTTGTTCGCGGCGGCAGAGGTCCAGGTAGCACATCGCGCGAAGTCCGGGACAGTCGGCATCGCACAGGTTGGCGACGTGGAACTACTCCGGCTTGGCGACGCCCCGCGCGACGAGATCGCTAACGCCCGCTACGGCCCTCGTCTGCTGCGACGCCAGGTCCGTCGTCGCCGTCTGGCGACCGTCGCAGGTGTGATGTTGGGAGCGCTCGCGGGCGGACTCATTCTCGCCGCAAGCGCGGAGGGATCCATCGGGGCGACGGCGTACGTCGGCGCGATTAGTCTGTACTTTTTCTACTGGTTCGGAACCGCAGCCGGTCGATTGCGTCTTGTGCGATTTCAGCGTGAAGATCGCTCGTCCGTTTGGCTTACTGCGCACGACCTTCGCACCGCAGCAGTTCCCCCTCACGCCCGACATGCCAGGGAGCTGAGCACAGACCTCGCGCTGCGCACCGGTCGTGGAATCGAACGGTTCAACCGCGACGCGGCGCTCGCTCCCCTCGCGGCGATTCTGCCCGCGCTCAACGCGGAAGGTGCCGATCAGGAAACAATCTCTGCCGCCGTCGGCATGGTCGACGAGGTCGAAGATGCGGTCAAGCGCAACGCGAAGCCGCCGAATTTGCTCGTCGATAGCCAGGGGCGAGCTGCGTGGCAGCGGTTGCTTCAGGGACCAAAGCGAGCCGACGCAGAGCTCGCTGATCGAACTCTCGTTGAACGGCTGGCACTCGAGATGGCCGTGGCAGAAGAGCTGGAGCGTCGCGCGCTTCAGAAGGACGCCGCTGGCATGACGCCGCGCGCCGAATCGGAGAGCGAGATCGCAGCCATCGCCGACGACATGTTTCTCCCGCGGGGTATTCTCGACTGGATTGAGCGTTACAAGACACGGTCCAAACGACTCGCGTGAGAGCGCGAGGAGGAGAGGATTGTCACAGGTGTAGGGTTGCGGTGGATGGCCCACGCCGTATCATCGCGCCGATGATCATTCATTCAGGGACGTGGCGTGCGCTCGTCGTCGCCGGGGCGCTAGCGCTTGCGTCAGCGCCGTCATCATTCGCGCAGGTTGGAGAGAGTCGTCCTCTCGTCATTCGTGCGGCCGCCGTGCTCGACGGTGTGGGTGGTGCGCGAAAGGGCGTGGACGTTGTCGTCCAGGGCGGAAAGATCGTCGCGGTGCGTCCATCGAGCGGCAAGGCTGATGTTGACCTCGGCGCACGCGTGCTCGCGCCGGGGCTCATCGACACGCACGTCCACCTTGGCTGGTACATCACCGAGAAGGGCCGGCTTCACCAGCGCGGCGACGGGGACGACGATGCGACCGCGATGCTGAACGCGGTTGCCAATGCGCAGCGGATGCTGCACGCGGGCTTTACGACGGTGCAGAGCGTCGGCGGAGCCGAGGACAAGGCGGTCCGTGACGCGATCAACCGCGGCGTGATCGCCGGCCCGCGCATCCTGACGTCGCTTGGCTCGCTGAGCGAGCGCGCTGGGACGCCGGATTCGATTCGCGCGATCATACGTGGGTTCAAAGCACGTGGAGCGGATGTGATCAAGATCTTTGCGAGCGCCAGCATCCGCGATGGCGGAGTGCAGACGATGACGCAGGAGCAACTCGATGCGGCGTGTGGCGAGTCTACCGCGCTGGGTCTCAGGTCGATCGTGCATGCGCACGCGGCGTCCGCGGCGAAGGCGGCGGTGAAGGCGCGGTGCACACAGGTGGATCATGGCGTCCTCGTGGACGACGAGGCGCTGCAGATGATGGCGGCTGCCGGCACGTGGTTCGAGCCACAGTGCGAGTTGGTGAACCGGAACTACCTGGATAACAAGGAGTGGTTCCGCGGGATCGGGAACTACACGGACGAAGGCTTCGCCGCGATGGAGAGAGCGCTGGTGTTTCGGAAAGCGTTGATGCCGAAGGTCACGGCGACGCGTGGATTGAAGGTCGTCTATGGGACGGACGCCGTCGCTGGCGCGCACGGGAAGAATGCGCAGGACATGCTGTGCCGGGTGCGACAGAACGGAGACAAGGCGATGGACGTGCTGACGTCGGCAACGTCGGTGTCGGCGGAGTCGATGGGATTGGGCTCGCAGATCGGGCGGATTGCCCCGGGCCACGACGCGGATCTCGTTGCCTTTGACGGCGACCCGCGCAGCGACGTCAACGCGTTCATGCGGGTGTCGTTCGTGATGAGAGGCGGGGTCATCCATCGCCGCTGCCGACTGTCGAACTGCTCTCCGTAAGGCGCCAATGCACTCTCCCGTGATGGGCGTCGGGTTCTATCCCGTGCCCGCGTTGTTGCTCGCGCAGATCGTCGCGGCCATTGGCGGGTATCGATCGCGAAACCTCTAGCGGAAGGCGTTCTGACCTTTGCCCTTCCCTGTGCCGCTGGGGGCACCATGGCGCCTTCGGCGCCCCGGATTGTATACTTTATTCATGTTTCCAGCCCTTCTCCCGCCGCGCGTTGCGCTCATCGCCGGCCTCGTCCTCGGCGCACTGCTCCCGCCAACGAGCAGAGCGAGCGCGCAGGCCATCTCGTACACGATGCGCTTTCCGTCGCCGGATTCGCACGTCGCCGAAGTGGAAGCCCGCATCCCCGCCAAGGGGACGCAAAGCCTCGACCTCATGCTGCCCGTCTGGTCGCCCGGCTACTACGTGCAGCAGGATTACGCGGGCAAGGTGCAGTCATTCGCTGCGACGTCCGCGCAGGGCGCCAGCCTGTCCGTCGAGAAGCCGAAGGCCAATCACTGGCTCGTGGCAACCGGCGGCGCAGATACGGTCGTCATCAGGTACGCGCTGTCGTGCACCAGTCGCTTCATCACCGGATGCTGGGTCGATTCGTCATTCGCCGTCATCAACGGGCCGTCCACGTTCATCACGATCAATGAGGCGCATGCGACCACCAAGCGTCCATACGACGTGCGGCTCGTGCTCGCGCCGACGTGGCCCCGGTCGATTTCCTCGCTCGACATGGTGGGACGCGACTCCAATCATTACCGGGCGCCCGACTACGACACGTTCATCGATTCGCCAATCGTCGCCGGCGCGATCAACGTGCATGCATTCGACGTCGACGGAGCGAAACACTACCTGGCGGACTTCGGGAATCTCGGTGCCTGGGACGGCGCGAGGGTCGCGGACATCCTCGAGCGCATTGTCTCCGAGCATCGGAGCTTTCTCGGAGAGCTGCCGTTCAGGAAGTACGTCTTCCTGAACTCGTTTCGTGGCGGGCAGGGCGGCCTGGAGCACCTCAACTCCTCGCTACTCTCGTCGCCCACTCGGCCAACGGAACCGCTGCCTGGGCTTCGGTGGTTGAAGTACGTCAGCCACGAGTACTTCCACGCCTTCAACGTCAAGCGGCTGCGGCCCATCGAGCTCGGGCCGTTCGACTATGAGAAACTGCCGAGCACACCGAGCCTCTGGATTTCGGAAGGGTTGACGAGTTACTACGGCGATCTCGCCGTCGTGCGCTCCAAAGTCAGTACCCTTGACGAGCATCTCGCCGGCCTCTCCGGCTACATCCGCACCGTGCAGACGTCGCCAGGTCGGCTGGTGCAGACGCTCGAGCAAGCGTCGCTCACGTCTGGCACGACGTCGAGCTCCGGTGTCGGCGGCAATCGCAATCAGACGATCAGCTACTACGACAAGGGTCCGGTCGTGGGATTCATCATCGACGCGCACATCCGGCGCCTGACGAACGACCGCAAGAGTCTCGACGACGTGATGCGACTCGCGATTGCGCGCTACAGCGGAGCGCGTGGCTTCAAGCCGGAGGAGTTCGTCGCCACGGCCTCGGAAGTCGCTGCCACCGATCTAACGCCGCTGTTCCGAAAGCTGCTCGCGACGACCGACGAACTCGCTTACACCGAGGCGCTCGACTGGTTTGGCTTGAGCTTCGCGGAACCGGGTTCAACGGATGCGACGCGGGCGTGGTCGCTCACGGTCCGATCCGACGCGACGCCTGCGCAGCGCACGCATCTCCAGAGCCTCGTAACGTCCCGGTCACCGCCGCGCTGAGGCCGGGCGACCCGAACGTCGAGGACCCTTCGAGGACGCCCTTCGAGCACGATCTTCGAGGACGATCTTCGAGCACGATCTTCGAGCACGCCTTTCGAGCACGCCTTTCGAGCACGCCTTTCGAGCACGCCTTTCGAGCACGCCTTTCGAGCACGCCCTAAGAGCATTGTCATCGTCGAGGTGTTCGTACTGCCTCCGCGTACGCCGCCGGCGACGTCCCCACAGTCGCCTTGAAATCATTCACGTAGTGCGCCTGGTCGCTGTAGCCGAGCGTCGCCGCGAGCGTCGCGTGATTGATCGGATCGCCCGAGGCGAGCTGCGCCGCGGCCTCGTGCAGCCGGTATCGTTGAATGACCCACTTCGGCGACACGCCGACGTACTTCGCGAAGAGCCGCTGCAACGTCCTCTTGTTCACGCCGTAGCACGCCACGAGATCCTCCACCTTCAGGAATCCCGGCTCGCGCGCGACGGCGTACACCATTTCTGCGACGCGCGCGACGTTCGCATCGGGTGCGAGCTCGCGTCCAACCAGAAACGTTTCGACGACGCGTACTCGGCGCGTATCGTCCGATTCGGCCATTAGTGCGTCGTCGAGCCCAACACCGTCCGCGCCGAACACGTCTCCGAGTGACACGGTACGGTCGGTGAAGCTCGAGATGGGCGTCGAGACGAATGGATGGAAGCCACCCGGCTTGAACTTCACGCCGAAGACGCCGCTCTTTCCCTCGAGCATGCGGACGAACTTTCCGCGCGCCACGCCGGCGATCCTGCTTCGTCCGTTCGGCTCGAAGATCATGTGGACGCTCGGATGGGGGAGGGTCTCCATCCGCTGCGGAGCCCGTCCTCGCAAGTCCCACGTCACGGCCCAGTAGTGCTCGACGAATGGCGCGAGCACCGCCGATGGCGCATACCGCGTATGCGCAAAGCGCCCCGCGTCCTCGGCCGCAGCAACCTGCGTCAGGATTCCTCTCGCACCCTTTGCGACCATATCGATTTCCGCCGTGAGGCTGTCGCGTTCCTTCAATACAATGCGCCGACAATGGCGTAGGCTTCGCTATCCTTCAACGCGGGACCAACCGTGACGCCTCGAACGATCCTGCTCTGCCTGATGGTCGGCGTTGCTCCGCTGCTCCACGCTCAAACCGAGTCCGTCATGACGCATCGCGCCAGAGGCACCTTCGACGTCAAAGTCATTCCACAGCCAGCAGACGATGCCGCTGGTGGCCCCTTCGGCCGCCTGTTTCTCGACAAGAAGTTCCACGGCCCCCTCCACGCCACCAGCAACGGCCAGATGATTGGATTCCGCTCTGCCGTGGAAGGTTCGGCGGGTTACGTCGCGCTCGAGCAGGTCACCGGCGCGCTCGACGGGCGCGAGGGCACCTTCGTGCTCCAGCACAATGGTACCATGCAAGGCAACGTTCCGAGCCTGACTGTGACGGTTGTGCCGGATTCGGGGACAGGGCAGCTCGTTGGCTTGTCAGGACGAATGGCGATCATCATCGAGGGGAAGGCGCACTCGTATGAGTTCGAGTACGCGTTCAAACCCGTGGCCAAGTAGTCTATTCCTTTTCCTTGCGCTCGTCTCGCTTGACCACGAAGCCGAGCATCATGCTGATCAGGCTGATCAGCAGTGAGCCGAGCAGCGCGGGAATGAACCCGCGCACCGTGAACGCGATCTCGAAGCGCGAGGCGATCCACGCCGTGAGCAGCAACATGAGCGCGTTGAGCGCGAGCGTGAACAGCCCAAGCGTGAGCAGCCGGATGGGGAACGAAAGCAACGACAGCACCGGACGGATGAAGGTGTTGACGAATCCGAACACCAGCGCAAGTCCGAGCAAGCCCCGCCACGTTCCCGTGTAGTGAATCCCGTCGATGAAGCGCGCCGCGCACCACAGCGCAAACGCATTGATCAGCAAACGCGCGAGAAGTCGCATGGGTGTCGCCCTGGTTCACGGGTGAAAGCCGAACGCGCGCCACAGCGCCGCGCTCTCGTAGATACGACCATTCCGCATGACGAGATTCACACGGCGCGCGTTCGAGATATCTTCGTGGGGGTTGGCAAGTATACGTTGAAGTCCGCGCGATCGTGACGCTCTTTGTCCTCTGACGCTCATGCTCCAATTCGCTGGCGCTAGCAAGGATGTTCGCAAGCTGCTCGTGATGCTGGCGGCGGTCATTGTGCCGGTTTGGATCACGATGCGAACGATCCACGCGCCACCGCCATGGCACGCCAGGACCCCAGACGTCACGCCCCGTGGCTACACGGTGAGCCTGCTGATCTTTCTCGTGCCGATCATCGTCGTCGCGGCCTGGCACTTCGTGCATCCACTCGACCGCGAGCACCGCCGCGCCTTCCGTTGGGCAGCAGGCCTCATCGCGGGGCTTGGTACTGTTCTCGATCTCGCGTTTGGGAAAGCGTTTTTCACATTTCACAATGTGAATGCGACCATCGGCGTCGCACTGCCGGGATGGAGCTTCGAGACGATGCGCTTCGAGCCAGGTGCCCTCCCGATTGAGGAGTTCGCGTTCTACATCCTTGGCGGCCTTTTCGTGATCAGCCTGTACAGCTGGGCAGATGCTGATTGGCTGCGCTCGTTTTCCGTGGTCGAGTACGAACAGACCGCGCAGTGGCAGAATGGACTTGTTCACGTGAGTCTCCGCTCGTTGCCGGTCTGGGTTGCGATTCTCATGCTTGGATTGTGGATAAAGTCGCGCGACACCGCGCATCCCGGCATCCCCGGCTATTTCATCTTCCTGATGATCTCGGCATTTCTTCCGACGTTTTTGTTGCTGCGTGGCGTCGCGTTGTTCATCAACTGGCGAGCCTTTGCCTTCGCGCACACGTGGCTGTTGCTCGTTTCGCTGATTTGGGAGGTGACGCTCGCCGTGCCATATGAATGGTGGAACTACAGGGCCCAACACATGCTCGGCATTCGCGTCACACCGTGGGCGAATCTCCCGATCGAAGCCGTCTTCGTGTGGCTCATGGTGACCTGGGATGCCGTCATCGCCTTCGAGGTCGTGAGAGTCTGGTCTCACATGAAGAGGCCGGCGCGAAAGGCGCTTTTCGGCCAGTGATTGTGCGCTGACGACATTCGCTCGCTTGACTGACATCAGAGGTATTGAACTGCAAGGGAAGAAAGGGTCTGGACGGACCCGCCTTCCTTTGCTGTTGATTCCCGGTCGTGGCCCGAATGTGCCGCGTGGAGCTCACGGGTCGTTTACGGCCGCACGCCATCGAAGAGCATGACATCCGCGCGCGAGTCCGGCACCAGACACGCCGCTCGGCCGCCTTGCGCGTAGCTAACGCTCGTCAGGTCGCACGCTGCGGGTAACACGACCTCCGATCGCGTCACACCTGTCATCGCGTCCAGGTGCAACAGGGTCGTTTCGCCGCGAGCGGGACCCGCGCGCGCGAAATGGATCGCTCCGTCCGCTGTCCAGCCGGCAAAGCCGACGGTTCCGTCAGCGCGGGGAAAGCGACGAACGATCGTCATGGCGCCACTCGGGATGGAGATGCGCGCGACGATTGCATCAACTGGCGTCGAACCGAGGAGTGCGACGCTCTCGCCATCAGGGGCGAGTGACCATGTCGCGAAGTTCCATTGCGTCGACTGCCCGGTGACGGAGTCTTTCGTCTGCCGAGCGATGGCCTCGCTGAAGATCGCACGACGAGATCCCCCGTTCGCGTCCGAGACGAGCAGCGATCGCGTCGCGCCGTCGATCCAGAGAATGCCGCCGTCACCAGGAAGGAGCCACCCCTTCTCCTCCTGCGCCCGCGGCACCTGTCGACTCGTGCCCGATGCGACGTCGTAAATCATGAGGACGACGACCGAATCGACGTTCGACTCGAAGGTGATCGACCGCTCATCGCGCGCCAGTCGGAGCGCGTTCTGCACCGCCTGTCGTTCCGCCGTGAGCGCGGTCTCCTTGCCGTCCACGATCTGATAGAGACTGGTTCCGAGTGCGTCGGCGCGGAGGAAATGCAGCGTGCGTCCATCCGCCGTCAGCACTGGCGGCCCGAACCAGTTGGTGCCCTGCGTGAGTCGCCTGGCGCGCGTCTGGCCACCGGTGAGGTCGAAGGACCAGATGTCGCCAAAACCCGATCCGCTCCCGACCGCGATGCGGCCCGTTCCGCGCGCTACGTCGAACCTCCCGAGCAGCAACGTCGACACCTGCGATGCGAGCAGCGTCGCCTGGCCGAGCCGGCCCTGACCATCCACGGGAAAGGCGACGAGATCGTCCTGGCTCGCCGTCCAGCGGAATGACAGGAGGTGCCTTCCGTCGACGGACCAGCGAAGAGCGTCTCTCGTCTGCGACGGCTTCAACGACGATGTCACGGCGCCGTCCTTTCGCGCCAGCACTACAATCTCGTCAGAGCAAGACACGGCGAACCTTGCGCCGTCGGGAGACCAGGCAAGATCGCGCGGCTCGAACAGAATGGGGATCGACGCGCCGACCGTGCTTCCCGACTTTACTGCAACCACGTGCAGCGACCATCCGGCGCCGACTGACTTGATGAGCGCGACGGAATCGGCGGACGCGTGTGTGTCGTACGTCAACGGCTCATCGGCAATACGGCGGGGAATTCCTCCAAGACGCGGAACGACGAAGAGCCCACTCCGCCCCGCGTCGAGCGCACCCGCGACCACGAGCGACAGGCTATCGTGCGTCCATCGCGGAACGCCGAGCCGAATAGCGCCCGAGATGATCTCCACCGGGCTCGCGCTGCCGACTTCGAGCACGCGCAGGCTCATGCAGCCGCCCATCGCGGGTGGATCGGGACATCGCGTCTCGAGGTAGGCGACGAAGCGGCCGTCCGCAGAGATCGCTGGTGCGCCGGCCAGGCCCGAGTAGGTCACCTGCTGACGCTCCGCATTGCCGCCCTGCTGCGGAGAGGGCCACTGCCTGACTGCGATGGTCGACGCGACTGCACCGAGCGCGATCCACGCGAACGCACCCGCGGCCCGACGCACCGGAGAGCGCTGCTCGCGTGCGATCATGCGTGCCGGCACCACGCTGCTGAACTGCGGATTGCGAAGTGCGTCAGCGAACGCCGTTGCACTCGCGAAGCGATCGGCGGGAAGCTTCTGGAGCGCGGTGAGTACCGCGACATCCACCGCATCCGGCACCGTGTCGCGGAGTCGGCTCGGCGCGGTCGGCTTCTCCATCATCACTTTCGCGACGATCGCTTGCGCGGAAGGACCGGTGAAGGGCGGCTCGCCCACGAGCATCTCGTACAGCACGCACCCGAGCGCGTACACATCGGAGGCGGCCGTGATGTCGCGCTCGCCCATCGCCTGCTCGGGACTCATGTAGTCCGGCGTGCCGAGACTCATGCCAGTTTCGGTCATGCGCGCGCCGCCCGCCGAGCTCACCGCGAGAGCAATCCCGAAGTCGGCCACGAGCACCTGGCCGTCGTGAAGCAGGATGTTCTCGGGCTTGATGTCGCGGTGGATCACCCCGTGACGATGTGCGTAGCCCAGTGCCGCCGCGATCTCGATGGTGATGCGCACTGCTTCCGACATCGGCAGCTGCTTTTCGCGATTCAGCCGATCGCGGAGCGATTCGCCCTCGACGAACGGCATCACGAAGTACGCGGTGCCTGCTACTTCACCAGAATCGATGAGGCCGAGGATGTGCGGATGCTGCAGGCTCGCAATCGTCTTGATCTCGCGGAGGAAGCGCGCGGCGCCGATCATCGCGGCGAGCTCCGGCTTGAGGACCTTGACGGCGACCTTGCGATCGTGCTTGAAGTCCTCGGCGAGGTAGACGGTGGCCATCCCGCCTTGCCCCAGCTCGCGCTCGATCCGGTATCGGTCAGAGAGCGCCTCCGCCAGGCCTTTCGCGCCATCGCTCAAGGGAGATTGCTCATGTGCGAAGGTGGTGCACCACGTCTGCCGTGTCGAGGGGTTTAGGCACTTTCCACGATGATCATCGAGGGGACGATGCACTCCTCCCTCGACTGGGCTGCTGGTGGATGAGGCCCTTTTGCAAGTTGTGGAGATGGACGTCGAAGGGACGGCGACGCGCGTCTTCACGGCCGAGCATCTTGCAGCGATCGCGTTGCAAACTGGGCGGGCGAAGGATAAGGCACGGTTGCTTCAGTTGATGGAGTCTGGCGTGATCGACGACAAAGCGGCTCAACGACGTCGTGGTGCGGCACGGCCGCAGGCAGCGTGGGAACGGTTCGAGCGTCAGTTTCTAAGTGGCGATCAATGATCATGGATTACAGGCGCATGCTCGAGGGCAAGCGCATACTTCGAGTGCAACTTGCCTCGCCATTCGCGGGCTGTCGCTACAGCCTCGGAGAGCGATGGTGAACGGAGCGCCGAAATAGTCGTCGGCCCTCCTTCGTGTGCTCTCCGACCGTGCGAGCCGCGTGTCGCGATCCACGTCGCGCGACGATTCGCGTTCGCTTCCTATCACCCATGACGTCAGACGCCGACGCCCTCGACCACTGCTTCCGCGACGCCGTCGCCGCGATCGACGCCGGCGACGTTCCGTTGCTGGAGCGACTCATCACCTCCGAGCCGCGGCTGGTTTCCGAGCGCATCGAGACGCCAGGCGACTGGCTGCGTCAGCAAGTCGGCGACGCGATCGATGGATTCTTCGCGCGGCCGTACCTGCTCTGGTTCGTCGCCGAGGACCCAGCGCGCAATGCGCGAGTACCAAGCAACTGCGTTCTCGTCATCCGCACGATTGTCGATGCCGCCCGCAAGCAGCACGTCGTCAGCCTTCAGGAGCAGCTCGACTACACGCTCCGGCTCGTGTGCTGGTCGGGCGTCGCGGCAAAGGGCGGCGTGCAGCTCGAGATGATCGACGCGCTCGTGGAAGCCGGCGCGTCGCATGCGGAAGAGGCCGACACGCCGCTCGCGAATGGCCACTTTGCGGCGGCCGAGCGGTTGCTCGCGCACGGCGCGCGCGTCACGCTCGCCGCCGCTGTCTGCCTCGAGCGATGGGACGACGTCGATCGCGTGCTTCCGCAGGCGAACCCGGAACAGCGGCAGTACGCCCTCGTCCTGGCGGCACTGAACGGCAGGCCTCGCGCCGTGGAGCGGATGATCCTGGCGGGTGCAGACGTGAACTTGCCGAGTGAGTCGCTGTATTCCCATGGCACGCCACTGCATCACGCTGTTTGGTCCGGCTCGCTGGACGCGGTGACGGCGCTCGTGCGAGTCGGCGCGCGCGTGGATGCGCTCGATTCGGCGTGGGATGGAACGCCGCTTGGATGGGCGGAGCACGGCATGGACGGGTCCACCACCACCGACGCTCGCGATCGCTACTCCGCCATCGCATCCTACCTCCGCTCGCTGCCCGCGCATCGCGACCCGTCCTGATCTGCGGCGCGGTGCAGCGGGCGCATGGCCGCGTCCGGAACTGTTTGGCGGCACGCTGGGTTCAGTGCTTCTCGCGCGCGTCCGTCGCCAACACCGCATGAACTCACCGATGGAGAGCCATACATGACCGCAGAACAACAGCTCGTCGACGCCGCACTTCGTGCATGGAAGTCCAACTCGGACAGGATCGAGAAGTTCTTTCACGCGCTCTCCGATGAACAGCTCGAGCAGGAAGTCGCGCCCGGGCGCAATCGGCTCATCTACCTGTGGGGGCACCTCGCGGCCGTGAACGACGGCATGCTCCCACTGCTGGGCATCGGCTCGCGATTGCATCCGGAGCTCGATGCGATCTTCCTCACGAACCCTGATCGCAGCACTGCCGCGCTCCCCTCGGCCGCAGAGCTCAAGCAGTTCGCAAGCGAGATCGAGCGCGCGCTCTGGACCGCATTCTCCGGGTGGTCGCCCGCAGAGTGGCTCGAACGCCACACGGCCGTTTCGGAGGAGGATTTCGCCCGTGAGCCACACCGGAATCGCTTCAGCGTGCTGCTCAACAGGAACGCGCATGCTGCGTTTCACTATGGACAGGTGATCCTCGCCAAGCCTCGCGGCTGAGACGGGCGACGCGCCGGCGGGCAAGGCGCTGGCGCGCGCCACCCGCCGAGTCGATCTTTACGACATGAGTGAGCGGCGATTCAACGAAGCGGAAGTCGCGACGATCTTCGCGCGAGCCACCGAGGTGCCTGTCCCCAGCCAGCGCCAACTTCCGTCGAGCGAGGGGATGACGCTCGCGCAGCTCCAGGAGATCGGGCGCGAGGTCGGCATTGCGCCCGAGCAGCTCGCACAGGCGGCAAAGGCGATCGAGCTCGGCGGGCGCGTGACGTCGCGCACGTTCATGGGCCTGCCGATCGGTGTCGGTGTGATCGTCGAGCTTGGACGAAAGCTCACCGACGACGAATGGGAGCGAGTCGTCGTCGACCTGCGTGAGACGTTCGACGCGAAGGGCAAGCAGTCGAGCGAAGGCTCGTTCCGTCAGTGGACCAACGGCAACCTGCAAGCGCTCCTCGAGCCGAGTGGCACCGGACACCGCCTGCGTCTCCGCACGGTGAAGGGCGACGCGCGCGGGATGATCGTCGGAGGGCTCGCCATGCTTGGATTCTCCGGACTGGCCTTGGGTGCCGCGGCCATGAAAGGCGCCCTCGACGATCTCGGCATGGTCATGGCCATGGCAACGCTCGGCACGATGGGCATCGGCATGTTCGCGAGCGGCGGGCTTCGGCTACCTGGCTGGGCGCGGCTGCGCCGTCGACAGATGGAGGAAGTCGCCGCGCGCGTCGCCGTGCTCGCGAGCGTGCTGCCAACGAAGAGCGACTAGGCCGGAAGCCGCGAATTTAGCCGTTCGCCGCTCGCCATTCGCCGTTCGCCGGTCAGGCGCACCGTGGCGCCGCGCGTGAGTCGCGAAATCCGACTGGGCGCCATGCAGCCCTTGCCCTAGCGAGGGCGATGCTGAAATATCAACCTTTCCGGTCGACCGAGTATCCAACGCTCATTCCGCCGCCGCACCCCGTGGCGAGCGTCGCCTTGCTCCACCGACTCGGCATTCACCCATGCCCTCATCAGCGCTTCACTGCATTGCACCGATGGCCGTCGCGTCGATCATGGCCATCAGCACCATCGCGTCCGGTCAGGGCGTCGGCGCGAGTGCTGGCGATACCGGGTCGAGGCAACTTCCCGCTCCCACGGGCGAGCACGGAGTTGGCGTTCGCCACTTCCACTGGAAGGACGCCGCCCGTCTCGAGCTGGGCATCTCATCGAGCGTTGCACAGCGTGAGCTGATCGCCAGTCTCTGGTACCCCGCACGCAAGGACGCCGGGCGAGTCGCGCCGTACTTCCAGCAGGCGACCCTCTATGCCGACTCCGGACTGATCTCGCCGCGCACGCGAAATCTCCTCGGCCGCGTCACGCACGCCGCCGTCCGCGACGCATCGCCCGCGCAGTCACCGCGACCGTTTCCGCTCGTCGTGTTTTCAGGTGGCAATGGCGAAATGGAATTCATGTACACGGCGTTTGCCGAGGAGCTGGCGAGCCACGGCGTCGTCGTTGCGGTGGTGGCGCATCCGGGTGTGGCCGACGTCGCGTACCCCGATGGCCGTGTCCTGCGCCGCTACGCGAGATTGTTCGATCCCAAGCCCACCGGGTGGGACGCGAGCGTCGGTCCCCTTCCCATCGGCCTCAAGCGCGCGCTCTACGACACCATGTACACCGAGGCGGCGCGATACCTCACCGCCGACGTGTCGTTCATCCTCGACGAGCTCGCACTCCTCGATGCCCGGCGCGGCGATCCACTGGCTGGCCGGCTTGATCTTGGCCGTATCGCGACCGGCGGTCATTCCTACGGCGGCAATGTCGCCATCGATGCGTGCGCGCGTGATGCGCGCGTGAAAGCATGCTTCCAATTCGATGGGGGCGCATTCGGCCCCGTACGGGACTCGGGACTGACCAAGCCGTACATGCTGCTCCGCCCGGCGTTCGTCAACGACGCCACGCCCCGCGGTGTTGCACAATCGCAGCTCTTCGGTTCGCTGGAGTCCGACGGATACGAAGTGAACATCGCTGGCGCCACGCACCGGTCGTTCATGGACGCGCATTTCATCTACCCGGCGACGCGCGGCGACGCACTCGATCCGGGCCGCGTGCATGCGATCGTCTCAGCCTATGTTCGCGCGTTCCTCGACCACCACCTCGGCGGCAAGGATTTGGCGCTGTTGCGGGGGCGCTCTCCGTCGTTCAACGAGGTGTACCTTCGCGCGCTTCGCCACGATTTCCCTGCTCGATCGCCGTGATTGGCAGGAGCGTAGCTTGGGCGCGTTCGGCATCAACTACCGGCTAGCGTGCGATTGCGCCAAGCTGACTCACGGCATCCCCACGCGTTCCATGGCAAGCGTGCCATCGACCACCGCCGCGCCCATCTTTCCGTGCGCGATCTTTGCGCTGGCACTCGCGGTCCCGTGTTGTTCACGACGATGCCGCCTTCGCCGGCGCCGCCGTCGGCAACCAGGGTAGCCGGTGGCCCGTCGCGAACCAGCATCGCGACGACCGGGACGGTCACCACCATGGCGAAGACGGCGAGTGTCATCGCCAGGCGCGCACGCGCACGTGGACTTCCGTGTTGCATCGCGTTTCGCACCACAAATGGCGCCGAACGAAGTGCTTCGCGCGCGTACCACAGCCGCGCGACGCCGACACCATCGCGCTCAGCACGCGCCGCATGCTCTTCGGCAAGGTCGCCGAGCACGGCTTCGATGAACACCGGATCGGCGCCGAGGGCGAGCAGGACACGCTCGCTGAGTGATCGTTCGGCCGGCCACAGGTCGCGGTCTGCGTACACGCGTCTGGTCATGCGAGCCTCGGGCCGAGGGACTTCACGCCGGCCCACATCGCGGTTGCGTGACGTTCAGCATCGCGCAGTGCGCGCGCGCCGGCACCGGTGATGGTGAAGTGTCGTCGCGACCGCCCTCCTTGAACAGGCAGCGGATCGCTGGCGTGCGAGGTCAGGAATCCCTTGTCCTCGAGTCGCTGAAGCGTGGTGTACACGGCGCCGACGGAGTAGTCGCGGCCCGTTCGCTCCGCGAGGTCGCGCCGGACGGCGAGGCCGTATGCGTCGTCACCGAGCCGAGCGACTGTCAGCAGCGCGGCGAGCTCCAACGTTCCGAGAGTGGGTGTCATAAGTCCTATTCTGTAGAACAAATCACCGGAACGCAAGCCTCGGCCATCAGCGCGTCGCGCTCTGGTCCGTCGCGGCTGCCTGCTGCGTGCCGCAGCAACGCTTCCCCCGCAGCGTGGGTCCTATGCATGCCCAGGCTGCCCTTTCACCTCGGAACCGACCGCCGATGAAGCGCCACGCCCTCCTCTGCCTCGCGCTCGCAGCGTGTCAGCCCAGCCAGCCTCCTGAGCGCTACGGCTTCATCGCCCGACTCGGCAACGACACTGTGTCGGTCGAGCGCGTGACCCGCCGCGGCGACACGCTCGTCAGCGACGAGGTCGACCGCTTTCCGCGTGTGCGCCGCCGACACACGACCATCGTCCTCAACGCCGACGGAAGCATCAAGCATCTCGAGATGGACATCCGCACCCCGAGCGAGCCCTCGAATCAACAGCAGCGTCGCGTCGTCGCGGACGTCACTCGCGACTCCGTTCGCATCTCGAAGCGCGATTCATCCGGCACGAAGAACCTCGCCTTCGCGACGGGTGGCACCACCGCGATGGCGCACCTCCCGCAGATGTACAGCCTGACCGATCTCTATTTCGCCGCAGCACTGAGGAAATCCGACGCGATCAAGCTCGCCGCAGGAGACAGCGTGCGACTCCGTCAGTTCTACATCGATCGGGAGTTCGATCGCTTCCCGCTGCACGATGGATTCGTGCGGCGGCTCCCTGGAGCCAAGGCCGAGCTGTGGCACGACTGGCTCTCGGGTGTGGGCGAGGCGACGTTCGACTCCGCGCAGCGCATGCTCACCTACTCGGGCGCGCGCTCGACATACAAGGTCGACGTGCAGCGCCTGACGGACGCGCCGGACATCGAGGCCATCGGCGAACGGTTCGCCGCACTCGAGATGGCCAGTGGCATGAAGCAGTTGAGCGTCCGGGACACGACGCGCGCGAGCATCGGCGCCGCGGCGTTCACCGTGGACTACGGCCGCCCACTCGCGCGCGGACGCACATTGCTCGGCAGCATCCTGCCGTTCGATCGCGTGTGGCGAACCGGCGCCAATGCGGCAACGCAGTTCACGACCTCAGCGCCAATCACCATCGCCGGCATGCGCGTGCCCGCGGGTTCGTACACGCTCTGGACCGTTCCGCGCGCGGGTGGGGGCGCGGAGCTGATCGTGAACAAGCAGGTCGGCCAGTGGGGCACAGGCTACGACGACGCGTTCGACCTGGACATGAAGCCGCTGTCGACGGAGACGCTCACGTCGCCGGTGGACAAGTTCACCATCTCGATCGTGCCCGTCGACGCTCGGCGCGGCACGCTCGTGCTCGAGTGGGGCACATTTCGGTGGACGGCACCCATCGTCGTCATCTGACCCTGCACGCCGAGATCACTCGGTCATCGCCGCTGCGTTGAGTAGCCCGATGCCGACAGACATCGCAGCCAGAAAGACACCTGACGCCGCCTTGCCCTCATCCACATCCGCCGAGAGCTTCGGCAGGATCAGCCGAGTGGCGCCGTAGGCAAGCAACTGCGCGACCAACGCGACGCCGCTCCACACCAGCATGTCCGCCACGCTCTCGCTCTGCGACACAGCCTTGGCGAGCGGAATGATGTAGCCCAGGAGCGCGCCGCCGAGCGAGACGGCCGCTGCAATGTTGCCCTGTCGGATCAGCGTAAATTCGCGATGCGGCGTCACGGTCACATAGATCGCCACGAACAGCACGGTCGCGACGATCGCAATGCCGAAGTACTGAAGATGCGCGACGACAGCGGCGGAATAGTTGAACGAGCTGGTGTCCATCGGTTCTCCCATTGGGTGACGTTCGCGACAGAGACAAGCTATCCGCGCGATGGCCGGAGCGCCGCAGCGCCACTTCAGCGTGAGGTGCGGTCAGGCCTCGAACGGATTCACGATCTCCACACCAGACTGCGCGAAGTCGGCGCGATTGCGGGTAGCGACCGCGAGGTCATGGACCATCGCCGTCGCGGCGACAAGACTGTCCTTGATCGGCATTGATCTGCCGGACTTGCGGAGGCGCGCCAGGAGCTCCGCCCACGCGAGCCCCGTTCGCGCCTCCCACGGCAGGCAATGCAATCGCTGCACTCCTTCGTCAAACCAGCGCTCCAGACTCGCGCGACGCCTTCCTTTCGCGAGCAGAAGGATGCCGAACCGCACCTCCCCGAGAATGATTGGGTCGACCGCCAGGTGACGTTCGTTCTGCCGTAACCATTCCACAACGGCAGGGTCTGGCGCAGGTTTTGTCGGTTCGCTCAGCACACTCGCGTCGACCAGATACTTCACAGATCGTCGGTCGATTCCGACTCGATCGGCGTGAAGTACCCTTTCTCGGGGCACTGGAGCAGCCAGTCCACAACCCCCTCGTTCACGCGCGCGCTCCGGCGCTGGAGCAGATACTCGCCGCGATCCAGTCGCTCGATGTCGAACTCCTGCCCTGCTTCGATGCCATCCTGCTGGCGAATTTCCGCCGGCAGGACAATCTGGCCACGAGACGATACGGTCGTTTTCATGAAGTAAGATGTTATCTTATCATCGCGAGGTCAACGGCCGCGGTACCTTGCCGGTCGCACTCGCACGGCCGGTCCGTCCCGACGCGATACATTGCCGTCGTGCGCGCGTCGCGCACCGCCCATCGGCGGCTCGCTCATGCCAACTCCGCCCCGCACACCGTCCCTGATGCACCAAGTGGTCCTCAGCTGGAGCGGTGGCAAGGACAGCTCCCTCGCCCTTGCCGACTTGATCGTTGACCCGCGCTACGATGTCGTGGCGCTGCTGACCAGCATCACAGCCGGCTACGATCGCGTGAGCATTCACGGCGTTCGGCGCGACCTGGTGGAGCGACAGGCCGCTGCACTCGGGCTCCCGCTCTTCGAGGTAACGCTCCAGCCGCAATCATCCAATGACGCGTACGAGGCCGCGTTCCTCGAGGGACTGCGACGGGTGCGCGCCGCCCATCCCGGCGTGCGTTGCGTTGCCTTCGGTGACCTCTACCTTGCCGACGTGCGCGCCTACCGCGAGCGCCTCGTCAGCACAGCCGGATTGGAGCCGATCTTTCCGCTCTGGGGAAAGGACACTCGCCTGCTCGCCGCGACGTTCATTTCATCTGGCTTTCGCGCGCACCTCGTCTGCGTCGATACCACGCAGCTCTCGGCGTCATTCGCCGGGCGTCCGTTCGACGACGAACTGCTTGGCGACTTGCCGGCGAGCGTCGATCGCTGTGGAGAGGGAGGCGAGTTCCACACGTTCGTCTCGGCTGGGCCGATCTTCGCCGCGCCCATACCGGTCCTGCTCGGCGAGGTGGTGCTGCGCGAGGACCGCTTTGCGTTCCACGATCTCCTATGCCGGCCCGATCCGGAAACATGAGCCACCGCGCGGGAGCGAGATTGCCCGGCGCGACGCACTGCCGCCGGCGCATGGCATGGACAATGCCCTTGAGCCCGGCATGGTATGCGTGGTGACGGCGACGAATCGCCTGTGCGTCGCGTTGGTCGTCATGGCGCTCGCTGGCGTGAGCGAGCAGACCAGCGCGCAGAACCGCCTCGGTTCCGAGCGCACAGATCTCGGCAACTTCGCCGGCGACATCTGGTCCGTGTGGACGTCGCCCGCTCACATGCGCCGCCAAGACGTCCTGAGCACCGCCGCCACGCTCGGCACCGCCGTGCTGGCGTCTCGCATCGACTCCGCGGCGTTCGTCTGGATGCAAAGCCACGAGCGAACACTCGTCATGCGCATGCTCGCGCCGATCCGTGAGAACGCGCGATGGTCGCCGTACGAGTTCGGGAGCGGACAGTACCTGCTCCCGGTGTCGGCCGTGCTCTACGTCGCGGGCAGGTTTTCGCACTCCGTCAATCTTCGCGACGCGGGCGTCGGATGTGCCGCGGGCCACCTCTCGAGTATGGGGCTCCGTCAGGTGGCGTTTCGGTCGGTCACCCGCGCGCGACCAAACGCCAGCCCCAGTCCCTTCGAGATCTCGTTTCCGGGAACGACTGAATGGGCGCGAGAGTCGTTTTACAGCGGCCATATCTCCAACTCGATGGCCTGTGCCTCATTCCTCGCACATCGATACGCATTTGGCCTCGCCGAGCCGCTGCCGTATGCGTTCTCGGTCGCCATCGGCATTGGTCGCCTCGCGGATGGCCACCACTGGGTGTCGGACATGATCGTGGGTGGCGTCGTCGGCTTCGCAATCGGCAAGGCGATCGCCGAGCGTCAACTGCATCGCACCGAGGTGCCAGCCGGCGATGTCGCGGTACAGGCCCATCGCGCACTGCGGGACGTTCCGGTGCTGCAGTGGTCATTTGCGTTTTGAGTCGACGTCACGACGGCGGGGTAAGCACGGCGGGCCGCGAACGCAGATGCGGACGTTGAACGCTTTTGAAAAGCGGCTCTTCGGACTCTGTTGTGGGTCGCGTCGAGATGTGAAGTGATGCGAGTGGCGCGATGTTCTTGAACGACCAAGGGCGCGGACGTGTTGGCGGACACTAGCCGATTCACTCCGTGCGCCTTCGTCCCTCCCATGCGCATCACCAACGACTCTCGTTGACGCTGCCGGTCTGATCGAGAGGCGCCGTTCGTCGGTTCGGCGTTCAGTCGGCTCAGATCGGCCTGTTGTCGTCGTTCCCAGAAACTCGACCCACCGTCTCTCGCGACAGAGCCGGCCCGACTGGCGCGGTGTTTCGCGGGTCGCGTCGAGATCGATCGGGAACATCAAAGTCACAAGTCCTGTGATTGCCTACCCACAGGATTCCCTGAAGAGCCTGAAAAGCAGGTCCCTCGACGAAGTTTACCCTGAGCGAAGTCGAAGGGCTCGGGACGACAAAGTCTATTTGTCGTCCCGACAGGAGCGCGCAGCGCAGCCCTGCCCTGAGCCCTTCGGCTTCGCTCAGGGTGAACTTCGTCGAAGGGAGGGACCTGCTTTCCCGCCTCGTGCGCCATTGCTGCCTCTTGCCGTTCGCCGTTCGCGGCGTGGCAAACACCGCTCGCTGACTCGTGCTGGCGCGCACTTTACGCAGCGCGCAGCGTGCGATCATGAAGACACTCACCCTTCTCGCATTTGCGCTCGCAGCCAGCCTCGCCCTCATTCCCTCCGCTGCGAGCACGCAGCAACCAACAACTGCCAAATCGGCCTCTGGTCCGCCGCGCACGGCAAACGCCACCCGCCGCGCTACGCCCCTCACCATCGACGGCAGGCTGGATGAAGCCGCATGGGGCACCGCGCAACCCACTGGACAGTTCATCCAGGCGTATCCGCAACCCGGCATCGCGGCTCCGGATCAGACTGAAGTCCGCGTGCTCTATGATGACGCGGCCCTCTACGTGGGCATCCGGATGTTCGATGCCCACCCGGATTCCATCGCCTCCGGTCTTGCGCGCCGAGATGCCACCGCGGCCACGACGGGGATCTACTCGGATTGGGTACACCTGATCATCGATTCGTACCACGACCGGCGAACCGCCTTTCGATTCTCCACGACGCCCCGCGGAGTCCAAAGGGACTATTACACCTTCAACGACAGCAACGAGGACATCAACTGGGACGCGGTGTGGGAGGTCGGGTCACGGGTCGATTCCCTGGGCTGGGTAGCCGAGTACCGCATTCCGCTGAGCCAACTGCGCTTCGGCGGAGACTCCGCGACGCGTGGTCGCGTGTGGGGGCTCCAAGTCTTGCGAGACATCGCGCGTCGCAACGAGAGGGATACGTGGGCGCCATGGAGTCCACAATGTTGCGCCTACGTCTCGCTATTTGGTGATCTCGCTGGCCTCCAGGGCATTCGCATTCCGCAGCGGCTCGAGATCACGCCGTACATCAGCAACACCCTCACGCGCGCTCCCGGCGACGCCACCAACCCATTCTACGAACGGTCGCGCAACAAGCCGTCCGTGGGCGGAGACCTCAAGTACGGACTGCCCGGCGGCCTGACGCTGAGTGCGACGCTCAATCCCGACTTCGGGCAGGTCGAGGTGGATCCTGCCGTGGTCAACCTCAGCGCATTCGAGTCGTCGTTCCCCGAGAAGCGTCCATTCTTCCTCGAGGGTTCCGACGTCTTCCGGTTCGGGCAGATCATCACCCAGAATGACTACGGCAGCCACGCCTTCCTCTACTCGCGCCGCATCGGGCGCCAGCCACAGCTCGGCGTTCCCGCGGGGACGCGCTTCGCCGACGTCCCCAGCCAGACGACCATCTCTGGCGCCGCCAAGGTCACTGGCAAGAACGGTCCATGGACGGTGGGCATTCTCGACGCAATCACCACGAAGCAGAACGCGCGCATTCACACCACGAATGGCGCGCGGTATGACCGCCCCGTGGAACCGCTCACCAACTACTTCGCGGGACGCGTGAAGCGCGACTTCCGCGGCGGCGCCACCGCGGTAGGCGCGATGCTGCAGCACACCAAGCGCGCCGTCCATGAGGACACAGTGTTCTCACCGGTATTGCGTTCCGACGCAACCTTCGGCGGCGTCGACTTCGAGCACAACATGGCCAATCGCACGTGGATCGCCAGCGGATTCCTGGCCGGCAGCATCGTGCAGGGCAGCGACAAGGCCATCGCCGCCACGCAGCGCGTGAGCAACCACTACTTCCACCGCCCAGACGCCAAGGACCTGGGCCTCACGTACGACACCACGCGCACGTCCCTCCAGGGCTACATCGGCGAGCTCGCGCTGCAGAAGTCGGGCGCGACCTTGGGCTCCATCGCCGTGAAGGCCAGCAGTCCCGGATTGGAGCTCAATGACCTCGGCTTCCAGAGCCGGACGGGCTACACCGCCATCTCCACGAGTATTGGCCGTCAGGACTTCAAGGCGGGCAAGCTCTTTCGCAGCTGGAACACACTCGTCACCCAGAACGACGCGTTCAACTACGGCGGCAGGGGCATCTTTCACCGCTACGCGGCCCGTGCGAACGGCACGTTCAACAACCTCTGGAGCGCCAACGTCGGGGTGACGCACTGGGCGGACCTTTTTGACGACCAGCTCCTCCGTGGCGGTCCGCTAGGCGAGCAGCCACGTGCCTGGCAGTACAGTGGCGGCGTCACCACCGACTCCCGCCGGCGCGCCGTGCTCGGCGTCAACAGCCTGTATGTCCACGATGTGATCGGTGGCATGTACACCCATACGGGAATCTCCCTGGACACGCGGCCGAGCTCGAACATCCGCATCAACTTTTCGCCGAGTTACAGCCGGCTGTTCGATGTCCAGCAGCTGGTTCGGACGCAGGTGGATCCGCTTGCGACGAACACCTACGGACGCCGGTATGTGCTTGGCGCGCTCGCACAGAACACGCTGTCGCTCGAGACGCGCATCGACCTCACCATCTCGCCGACGCTGAGCTTTGTCACGTACATCCAGCCCTTCGTGTCGACGGGCAAGTACGACGACTTCAAGGAGTTGCTCGCGCCGGGCACGTACTCGTTTGCGCGCTACGGCACGCAGCGCGGGTCGATCACGTACGACACCGCGACGTCGCGATACACGGTCGATCCGGTGCCCGCGGACTCGACAAAGCGATTCACGTTCAACCAGCCGAACTTCAACGTCCGTTCGCTGCGCGGCAACGCCGTGGTGCGGTGGGACTATCGTCCGGGCTCGGCGCTGTATCTCGTGTGGCAGCAGCAGCGCAGCGACTTCGCGCCCCTCGGCGATTTTGATTCCCAGCGCGACGTGCAGGCGATCTTCCGCACGATCCCGACGAATGTCTTCCTGCTCAAGGCCACGTACTGGATGGGGAAATAGCGTGAGTGGCGCAATGATGCGTGATCGTGGCGTGGACGAGCGGCGAGCGACGGTAGAACCAAGCCGCGAGCGCAGATACGAACACTGAGCGCTTTTGAAAAGCAGGTCCCTCGACTTCGCGCGGGACGACAAGTCTGGTTGTCGTCCCGAGAGGAGCGCGCAGCGCGACCGAGGGACCTGCTCCTCCGCTTCGTGCGCCCTTTGCCGCAGTTCGCCCTTCGCCGTTCGCGGCGTGGCAAACACCGCTCGCTGACTCGTGCTGGCGTGCACCACACGTCACGCGCAGTGTGCGACCATGAAGATACTCCTACTGCTGGTCGCCACTGCGAGCATCGCTCGACCACTATGCGCGCAAAGCGCCGAGACACAGCGACAGCTCCTCGCCGCACGCGACACCATCTGGTACGCGTGGTTCAACCACGACACCGCGCTACTCGAGCGCTTCCTGCCTCCCGCTGCCGTAAGCGCCGACGGTGCGGGCGACATCCGATGGAGCGACCGTCGAAGAATCGTCGAGGACTCGCGCGGCTTCGTGCGATCGAAGAACCGGCTCGTCGAGATCACGTTCGCCAACACGCACATCGCACAGACCGGCCGCAGCGCGCTCGTACGGTCGAGCTATCAGACTGTCGTGGAATCCGCCGGTCGTCGGGACACCTCGCGCGGTCGGGCGACGGAGCTCTTCGTCCAACTCGGTAATACCTGGGTGAATCCATACTGGCAGCTCGAGCCGGCCAGGAGCCTCTCGGACGCCGGACGCGAGATCGCCATGCCCGACACACTCGGCGCCAACTTTGCGATCGGCGATAGCGCGGCGATGAAGGCAAGGCCCACCGACTACGATGCGCTGCTTGGCATGTGGGAGTTTCGATTCCAGAATCGCGAGAAGGATGGGACGTTCGCCCCGTCGTTCACCGGTCACTGGACGTTCGAGAAGAAGCCCGGTGGCGGATTGATCGAGGATCGTTGGCGACCCAACGATCCTGGCACGTCAATGGGGCTCGGCCTCTACACCTATCGGACCTTTGACCATGATTGGAAGGTCTGGCACATCAACGGCACGTGGTCGGAGGGCGGAGAGGTGCAACCCGGTTTGACGTGGTCAGACGACACGCACCGCTATGCCATTCAGCGCTCACATGATGGTCTCATGCGGATCCGGTACCTGTCGCTGAGCGCGAATCACTTCCTCTGGCGCGCTGACCGCAGCACGGACGGCGGCAAGACGTGGCTGCTCGACGCGGGAACGATGGAGGCGACGCGCATCGGCAAATGACGCATGTCCAGGACCTGCAATCAGCCAGCAGCGACCTTCACGGCAGCGGCGAAGGCTGCGCGACGGCGACGTGAGACCGGCACCTTCGCGCCGCACGCGAGCGTGGCGATGACGTCGCCTTCGTCATTGGTGGTCAGGACGCGTACGCCGTCGATGCGTACGAGCGCCTGGCGATGCGCGCGCACGAAGCCGTGGTCGCTGACGCGGTGCTCGAGTTGCGCCAGCGATTCCCGAAGCAGGTAGCTGCGGCCACTCACCCAGATTCTCGCGTAATAGTCCGCCGCTTCGATCCAGTCGATGTCACGCAAGGGAATGACGAGCGCGCCACGCGCGGTGGACACCACGACGCTTCGTTCTCGCGGCCCCCCCGCGCCGCCGAGCAGCCATTGGGTGACGCGTCGCATGGTCGCTGCAAAGCGCGTTTCGCTCACCGGCTTGACGAGATAGTCGAGTGCGGCCGAGTCATACGCGTGCATCGCGAACTGGTCGAAGGCGGTGAGGAACACGAGCGCCGGCATACGATCGGGCGTGCGGCGACGGATCACCTCGAGCCCGTTGATCTCCGGCATCTGGATGTCGAGAAACAGCACATCGGGCGTCATCGCATCCAGTGCCGCCAGCGCTTCTCGTCCATCTCGGCACTCTCCAACGATCGTGAAGTCGGTGAATGGCGCGATGAGCTTCCGGACACCGCGTCGCGCCGCGGGCTCATCGTCGGCAACGAGTACGCGCCACCTAGCGGTCGGCATCGATCCTCGCGTCGAGCAGCATCTCGCGATACGGAATGCGCATGCGAGCGATGGTCCCGCCGTCAACGTTGCGGCGAACGTCGAGCGAAGCAGCGTCGCCATACAGCGTTGCGAGGCGCTCGCGCGTGTTGGCGAGGCCGTGCCCCGCCTGCGACGCCGCGGTCGTCTCGACGCCGGGCCCGTCGTCCGTCACCGTGAGCGCGAGCGTGTCGGCGTCGCGCCGTGCCGAGATGACGATGCGGCCCGCGTCCGAACGCTTGGCGATGCCGTGGCGTAGTGCATTCTCGACGAGGTGCTGCAGTGCAAAGCTTGGTACCGATGCAGACAGCATCGCCGGAGCGACGTCGAACTCGGGACGGAGCCGATCCGGAAAGCGGGCTCGCTCGACGGCAACGTACTGACGCACGAGTGCAAGCTCGTCGTCAAGCGTGACCTCGCTGTCGCGCGACCGGCTGAGCGTCGCACGCAGCACGTCGCTGAGTTGCTCGATGACGCTCGTTGCTGCTGCGGGATCGCCGTCCTTCACCAGCACGGAGATGGTGTTCAGGCTGTTGAACAGGAAATGCGGGTTGAGCTGCGCCTGGAGTGCTGCGAGCCGTGCGGTGGACAGCTGGCCCGACAGCAATGCGACCTGTGCGTCTCGCGCGCGCGCCTCCAGGAAGTAGCGAACCGCATGCTCCGCACCCACCATTGCCAGGTAGATGGCGACACCGAACGGCAACGTGGTGAACACCCAGCTGACGTAGAACTTGATGGCCCCGCCGTCCATTGTCTCCGGCTGCAGTGCGACTTTGAGCAGCGTTCCTGCGCCGGCCCAGGCAAAGCAGAATAGGATGGAGAAGCCGATCTGGAGCGTCGCGTTCCGGGGCAGGTGTGGCCGCGACACCGGAAAGCGGCGCGCGAGGAGGAACACGAGCGGTGTGAGAACGCCGTAGACCAGCCAGTCGAGCGCCGCGAACGCCGTCGCGTGCCAATTGAATGTGCGGCCCCAGATGCGCTGCTGCGCGAAGGCATCCACCACGCCGAACAGCGCGGGGACGATCCACGCGGCGGAGACGAGCATCCACGGGCGGATGCGGCGCTGAGGCGAAGGGGCATGCATCGGCGCCACGGTACGGAGCAGTCCTCCGGTGCGCAACACGTGCGCCGCTCGCTGCGCTCCACGCACCGTTCGCCGGCGGCGCATGGCTGGAGCATGCCCTTGCGGTCGTCATGGGATGCGAATGGTGACGGCGACGAATCGCCTGTGCGTGGCGCTGATTGTCACCACCCTCGTTGGCGCGAGCACGACGACTCATGCGCAGAGTCGCCTCGGGCCGGAGCGTGCCGACATCGGCAACTTTTGTCTTGAGCGAGAAGCGCTTCCGCGTCGCCGGCAAGGAATCGCTGTTGCGACAAAGTCTGATCGTGATCGCGGTGGGGTTCATCGCGTGGTGTGAGCGTTTCATGGAGCGCCGTTCGCCGCTCGCTACGGCGCGTCGTTCACGCCGAGCTTGATGAGCATCTCCTTGGCATGCTGCTTTCTTGCATCCATCGCCCGCACTCGGCGATACGCCGCGATCGCGCGCGCGGTGTCGCCCTTCTGAAGGTAGCCGTCACCAAGACCATCATAGACGTTTGGGTCATAGGGAAACTGTGTCGCATTGAACTCGAAGAGGGCGAGCGCATCAGCCACTCTCTTGCCTCGCAGGTAGGTGTACGCCGCGTTGTTGAGCGCCCACATGTCGAAGACGCTCGATGCGTAGCGCGCACGGAGCTGCTGGTACTCGCCGATGACTGCAGCAGCATCGCGGCGGGACGCCACTCGTGCGACTGCCGCACCGACATCCGGTACGCCGAGTGCAAATCGACTCACCGCCACCTCAAGGGCGGAAACCGGCGAGTTCGAATTGCGCGCCTCGATGGTGTTGGAGAGTGCGACGACGATGACGGAGTCATCGGGATAGAGCGAGAGCTTCGTCCGAAAGCCGCGCACGCCGCCATCCGCGCGGGCGGCGGGATGACCGTAAAACGGGGAGACGTCGAATCCGAAACCGTAGTTGACGCCGGCGCTCGTGCCATTGCCGAGCTTCGCGTCTGTTCGCATCTCGGCGAACGACGTCGCGTTCACTACGCGTCCAGTCGCAAGCGCCCTCGACCACGTGAAGAGGTCGCGAGCGGTGGCGCACAGTCCACCAGCGGGCGAGAAGATGGTGTCGTCGGCGTAGTCGTCGTTCACCAGCTGGCCGCCATTTACGGTGTAGCCCTGCGCGCGATGTGGGAGAAGCGGCTTCGGCGCGCAGGAGGTGACGTGCGTGAGGCGAAGCGGCTTGAAGAATTCCGTCTCCAGGTACTCCAGCAGCGGCATGCCACTCGCCTTTGCGACAATTGCGCCGACCATCAGGTAGCCGACGTTGCTGTATCGCCAGGAGGTTCCGGGCTCGAAGGCGAAGGGCCGATCGTTGGCGACGAGCGCGATCATCGAGTCATTGGGAATGGGGAGCCTGGAGAGCACGTAGGCGCCGCCCACACCGGGCGCTTCATCGAGATTGCGGATGCCGGACGTGTGGGTGATGAGTTGCCGTAGCGTCACCCGCCGAGCGCCGAAGGGGAACGTCGGCAGCCAGGACCGTACGTCGTCATCGAGTTGCAGCTTCCCCTGCTCCACGAGCCGCATCACCGCGGCGCCCGTGAAGTGTTTCGTGATCGATCCGATCTTGTAGACGGTGGCAGGAGTCGCCCTCACGTCATTCTCAACGTCGGATTTGCCATACGCCTTTTCGACGATGATACGTGGTCCGCGCGCGACAAGAATCGACAGGCTGGCGACGGGGCCTGTGCGGAGCGCCGCCGTCGCGACGGAATCCACGTAGGCGCGGATTGCAAGGTCCGAGGCCACGCGCTGGGGATGCGCGACCGCCAACGGGAGCGTGGCAAGTAGTGCGAGGAGGCGCATGATTGGGGTTAAATATGTTGAAATTCCAACATTATGCTGAAAATACAGCACTGGCGACCACCCGTCAAGGACGTCGACGCCCCTTCAACCCTGTTCTGGCGTTGCGATGAGGGTCGGTCGGCGCGCCTCATTCCGAATTCGGAATACCGACGAGAGCGCGCGTGACGAACGCTCATTGCGAATTCGGAATGACAAGGCCATGAAAGACCAGGCACCCATTCCGAGTTTCGGTCCTCACGGAACTCCGTTGGACGGCGCGAGACTCTGAGAAACGGAACACGCGGTGCCGCCTGCCTAACGCGCGGTGGCTGCTACACGTCCAGCACCAAACGCATCCCGCGTCCTATCGCGGACATGGTGACATTGTCGAGCTGCCCCGCGCGTTGGGCCAGCGTCTCGCGGTCGAGCGTCACGATCTGCGAGACGTTCGCCACGGAGTCCTTCGGCAGCCCCGACGCTCGCGCCGACAACAGCACATTCCCCGGCGCGTCGAGCAGTCGCAGGTTCGAGGTGACCGCCAGCGCCACCAGCGTTGCGATGCGGCTGCGATTGAACGCATCGCTCTGCACGACCACGATCGGCCGCAGGAATCCTGGCGCCGATCCTCGAGACTCGCCGAGGTCAGCCCACCAGACTTCCCCGCGATGAGCTACCACTCCGACTGCTCGACGACGCGACGCTGTGCGCGAGAGAGTCCCTGGTCCACCCGGACTTCCTCCGCCGCGTAGACTGCATCCAGGCGCTCAGAAATCCTGGACGCCTTGTGCTTGGCGACGAACTCTGCCAGCGCAGCCGCGATCAGGCCGCTCCGCGTCACGCCGAGCCGCCGCGCGAGCGCGTCGGCAGACGCAAAGAGATCGTCCGGGAGCGAGATTGCTGTTTTCATACCAATAGTATAACCACAGGCATACCGAAGCTACCTCCGCGCCGACTGCCGCACGAACCGCGGCGCCGAGAGCTGAAGCCCCTGAACAAACCCAGTCAGCTCGCCAATCACCGGGCCGCCCGCCAGCGCCAGCGCGCGATAGCCACTCATCGTCGTCGACACGGGAAGCAGCTGATGCAGCAACCGATGAAACTCCACGAGCTCACCGGTCGACATCCCCTTCCCCATCAGGTACGGCAGCGCCCAGAAGCTGAAGCTCTGCTGCGGGCACCAGCGCGACGTCCGCACGCTCGCGAAGATCTCGTCGATGCCATCGCATGCGTCCTGTGCCGACATCGTCGCGTGTCGCCAATCGTAGGCCCTGCCCGTCAGCCCCAACTCGGCCGCTCGCCGATGGATGGGCGCACGGTGATTGTACCACCACGGCTCTACGCGGTAGAGCGTCGGCGCCGCCGTCTCGAGAAACGCGATCGTATTCCTGAGCGACGCGTCGGTCTCACCGGGGAAACCCGCGATGAATGATGCGAACGTGAGGATCCCGTTCTCATGAAGCGCCTCCACCCCGCGGAGGTACTGCTCCACCGTCGACGCCTTGTCCATGTTGCGGAGCACGCCCGGATCGCCCGACTCGATGCCCAGGAACACCCCAGTGCATCCGCTCGCGCGGGCGAGATCGAAGGTGTCTCGGCGACGCACCGACCCGCAGCGGAAATACGAGAACCACCGGAAGCCGAACTTGCGACGGATCATCATCGTACAGATGGCGCGGAACCGCTCCTCTGGCACGTTGAAGGTGTCGTCGACGAACACGACGTTTTCTACCCCGCGACGCCATAGCGCTTCGAGCTCGCGTTCCACCACGTCCACCGACGCGCTACTCAGCTTGCCGGCGCGGATAGGGTAGTCGCAGAAGGAGCAATGGTAAGCGCAGCTCCGCGCCGTCCGCGTTTGCACGGTCTTGCCGAGCAGTGCGTCCGGGAAGCGCGGCCACTCGATGGCGCATTCGTCGAGACGGTTCTCTTCACGCTGCGCAAATGTAAGCCGGAACTCGCCGCCGGCCGGCAGGAACGTGTTGGGCACCAGCGCCAGGTCGCCGCCATCGCGCACTGCGGTCACAAGCGAGAGCAGCGTGTGCTCGCCCTCCGGCTCGCTCACATAGGCGTCGGCCCCCATGCGTTCCAGCGCCGCCTGGAACTCTACCGCCGGCAGGTCGTGAAACAGGTTCTGGACGAGAGGCCCGCCCACGACGACGACCGCACTGGGACAGTGCTGCCGCGCCAGCCCGACAAGCCGCTCGACTGACGTGGTGTCTTCATAGAACGTGGTGGTCATCGCCACCACCCTTGGCCGCTCGCACTCGAGCGCCGCGATCAACTCGTTCTCTTCGGCCGAGACGAGCCCGATGGGGCGAGCCGAGCAGCCGCGGAACAACAGGTAGGACGACAGGTAGAGCGACGCGAGGTTCGTCACTTCGCCGACGTGATAGAACGGCGACTCGGTGCGTTGGTTCCACCGCGGGCCGGCACCAACCAGGTCGTTGAGGGCGTCCATGTAGGTTCGCGGCGCGGCCCCGATGGAGACCTGGTTCCGCAGGAACGACCGGTATTCGACCGAGCCGGAGCGATCGCCGTCCAAGCGCGCGAATTGGCGCGGGGTGTCGTCGTCGTATCCCAGGACCAGGCAATCGAGCTCGCTCGGCATCGGGCCTCGTGATGGTGTCCTGAGCGCAGCTCGACACGACTCGAGCCGTTGACTGGCCACAAAGAAATCCCTAGTTTCGCCCCTTCGATAGAGTTCTCGGCGGGCGTTATCCGCTGCGCCGATCACGTTGACCGGAGGCGATCATGGACAAGAAGAAGAAGGAGGCCGCGTTGCCCAAAGTCTCCAAGACCATCAAGGATCTTCCGCCCTCGCCGAAAGCGGAGGCCAAGGTCAAGGGCGGCGCCGCGCGCGGCGAGGCAATGGCCGACTCAAAAATAGACATCCTGCTTTAGCAGGAAGGTCGGAGCCTGGACGCACGGACTACGCGGTGGCTCGAGTACGAGCAGACCGTCAACGAACGTCTCGAATCCGTCCACACCGGCGTTCGGCTCGCGCTCGATAACCCCTCGGTCAGGGCGCGCTATCGTCCCGAACACCGCGGCGAGTGGCAGCAGGAAGTGATCTGGCTCCCGGCGAACAAGGTTCGTACATACGGTCCACTGACTCAGGGCGTCCGCGCCGCGTTCGGGGTGTCCATCCCGCGCGGCCGGACGCCCTTCCTGCTTCACCCGCAGCTTCCCGCGTCGCACCGCCGCCTAAGGCAGCTGTACGGATCAGCTCCGCTCGCCGACGTTCGCGCGACCCCCACGGCGTCGTACCGCACCGTTCTCGCCTCTCGCGGCGACCGGCCGCCCGTGATGCTCAAGCTCTCGATGGGCGCGCGTGTCGGTGGCCTGCGCCGCGCGATCACCGAGTACTATCTCGTCACGGGCATCGTCGTCTCCCATCTCATGGGCCTGATACCTCCCTCCCAGCGGAAACGGCTTCGCTTCGACTGGTTCCCCGAGCCCGCGGGCGCCGTCGAGACCGACGGTGCGACCGGGTGGATTCTCCGGGAGTTTCCCGCGCTCATGGCCGAGCGTCGCGCCGGACAGCTCGTGCCGGCGTTTTCGCTCATCGCGCCGCGCGGCGACCGCCCGCCCTTGCTCGTCGAACTGATCCGGCAGTCCACCATGACACCGGAGGATTTCGTCGTCGACAAGCTGCTGATACCGTACGTCGGGGTGCTTGCCCACCTGCTGCTCGACGAGGGCATCCAGGTGCAGGGCCACGCGCAGAACGTGCTCGTCGAGGTGGACGAACGAACCGGCGAGCTTGACAGGATCGTCCTGCGCGACCTCACGGACAGCTCGGTGAACTTGGCGCTTCGGCTGGCGAAGGGGAAACCGCTCCCGCGGTTTGGTGCTGGGTTCCTGCCGCGAACCACGCCGTTCCCCATCATTCGCAGCGTCACCGATCACGCGGGGAGCGCCGAGCGTCATCGGCCGATCGCCGCGAGCGACACCGTGGAGAAGTTCGGCCTGAAGGCATTCGTGTGGTCAGTCAACACATCGCTCGCGCGCTATTTCAAGCGATACGACGCTCGCGCCGTCGAGCGCCGGTTTCTCGTCGCGTGGCAGGACCAGGTGAAGCACCACCTGTGCGTCGAACCGCAAATCTCCACGAAGCCTTGGGGCCTCGCGACTGACGAAGCACTGGCCTACTACCTGGCGCACGTGGACTGGGAGCGCGCCGGATCGCGGAGCGGCGTCACGCTCCCGACCAGCGCCGAGCGCCTGCCCACGGGCGAGCGATTTCGGCGGCGGGCGGGTCCGGTGTACGACCGGGTAGAGAGCGACTGGGGCGACGTCTACCTCGACCGCGGTCGGCCGGTCGCGCAACGGCCGGCATTCTAGCGTTGTCATCCTGAGCGAAGCGAAGGATCTGCACGTGTGGCTGCGCAGTACGAGGTGCAGATTTTTCGCCTGTGGCTCAGGATGACAACGCTGCGCCAGAGGCTAGTGCAGCCAGCCGCGCCGCCCGAACCAGGACAGCACCGATACGAAGACGCCCACGATCACCACCCAAATCGCGAAATAGCCGAAGCGCCAGTGAAACTCGGGTGCGTCGAAGTTCATGCCGTACACTCCGACGATGAACGTCAGCGGCATGAACACAGCCGACATCAGCGTCAGCACGCGCATGACCTCGTTGGTGCGGTGCGACGCGATGGCAATCTGCAGGTTGAGGAGATTGTCGGTGTGTTCCGAGAGCTCGCGCGCGCGATAGTGCAGCGCGTCCACGGTGTCGCGCGATTCGTGCAGCGCAACCCCGTGCTCGCTCGTCGAGTGGGCGCGCGCCAACGCATCGCGCGTGCGGCCGAGCGTCCACGCGAGTACTGACGCGCGGCGCTTGCGCACGAACACTTGCTCGAGTGCGCGCTCCGTGGTCCGCGCGCGCAGGAGTGACCCCTCGAATTCCACGAGATCGGCCGTGAGCTGGTCGATCGGCGCCGCAAAGGTCAGCAGCGTTTCGTGAATGACATCGTCCACGACGTGCGATACCTCGTCGTCCTCGATGAGAGCCGAGCCGAGTCGGTCGCGAAGGCGCGCGATGACGCGGTGGTCGCGCATATGGATAGTCAGCAACAGGTCGCGACCGGCGTACACTGCGAGCGGTTTGGTCACCTCGTACGCGCCGGCGGCCGTGTCGTTCACCGGACCGACGTGCACGCGAAGCAGGATGAAGGTGAACGCCCCGTGACGCTCGACCTTGGGCAGTTGGTGCGCGTCCATGCAGTCTTCAGCCGCGCTTTCAGGAAGCCCAAGCGTCTCGCAGAGCGTCTGGAGAGTGGCCCTGGTTGGTGCGACGACATCGATCCAGCGAAAGCGCCCATCGCGCGACGTGGCAACCAGTTGCTGAACGGGGCTGCTGTCTGCAAGAATCAGCATCGGTCCTCGGCGCCGCTGTGGAAGGGCTAATCTGCGCGGCGCTGGCTCATTGACCTATCTGTGTCACACGTTCGTGACATACCCTCGGCCGCCCCTGAGCAACATGGCTTCGATCGCGGCGTGTCCCTTCCGCCGCGCCCACGCGAGCGGCGTCGCCAACGACGCGGCGGCCGCATCGGGATCGGCGCCGCGCTCCAGCAACAGATCCACTACTTCACGATGACCCCAACGCGCGGCCATGCCCAACGGCGTCGAGCGATACTCCTCGTCGATCGCATCGATGGACGCGCCGTGCTCGAGCAGCAGGCGTACCTTCGCGACGTCGCCTTCGGCCGAGACGTGGTGGAGCATCGTGACGCGATGCCAGTTCGTGTTCGGGTCCGTCCCGCGGCTTAGCAGGTAGGCGGCCATCTCGAAGTGCTTGAAGTAGTAGTACGGTCCCCACTTCGTCACCTCCGGCACCTTCGCACCAAGGCGAAGGAGCAGGTCCACCATCTCGCGATCGGGCTTGCTCGCCGGCCCGGAGAGACGATTGGTGCTGCGACAGCTCAGGTGGGCTCGGCCCTCTCCGCGGACGGGTGCGTCCTGGAGCGCGCAGGAACGATAGCAAGCGGAGTGCGAGGGTCCAGCCGCGGTAGGTATGCTGAATTGTCGTCTTTTTCTGGGACAACGGGGTCTAACTGTGACTTGCCTTTGCCCAGCCGGCGGGCAACCCACTACCGTCTCCGCATGCGTCTCTCAATCGCGCTCGCTCTAAGCCTCGCGTTCGCACCCTCCGCGGCGATCGCGCAGCAACCGGCGGCTGCCATACCCGCTGCTGGTCCGCCGCGCACGGCGAACGCAGTTCGGCGCACCACGCCCATCACTATCGACGGAAGACTGGACGACGCCGCGTGGAGCACCGCGCAACCCACAGGGCAATTCGTCCAGTCGTACCCGCAACCCGGCGTCGCCGCTCCGGACCAGACCGAAGTCCGCGTTCTATATGATGAGGCGGCCCTCTACGTGGGCATCCGGATGTTCGACGCCCACCCGGATTCCATCGCCTCCGGCCTCGCTCGGCGAGACGCCACGGCGGCGACCGGGATCTACTCAGATTGGGTGCACCTGATCATCGATTCCTATCACGACCGCCGCACCGCCTTCCGTTTCTCCACGACGCCGCGCGGCGTCCAGAAGGACGTCTATGCGTTCAACGACGACGACGAGGACATCAACTGGGACGCGATCTGGGAGGTCAGTACGCGCGTCGATTCGCTGGGCTGGGTGGCCGAATACCGCATTCCCCTGAGCCAGCTTCGCTTCGGCGGCGACTCGGCGACGTTGGGTCGCGTGTGGGGATTCCAGGTGCAGCGCGATATTGCGCGACGGGAAGAACGCGATACATGGGCGCCATGGGGTCCGCAAGATGGCGCCTTTGTGTCGCGCTTTGGCGACCTCGTTGGACTACAAGGCATCCGAATCCCGCAGCGGCTCGAGATCACGCCTTACATCAGCACCACCCTCACGCGTGAGCCCGGCGACGCCGCCAACCCATTCTACGAGCGCTCGCGCAACAAGCCGTCTGTAGGCGGAGACCTCAAGTACGGACTGCCCGGCGGCCTGACGCTGAGTGCGACGCTCAATCCCGACTTCGGGCAGGTCGAGGTGGATCCCGCTGTCGTCAACCTGAGTGCATTCGAGACGTCGTTCCCCGAGAAGCGTCCATTCTTCCTCGAGGGCTCCGACGTCTTCCGGTTCGGACAGATCATCTCCCAGAACGACTACGGCGGCCAGACTTTCCTCTACTCGCGCCGTATCGGGCGCCAGCCACAGCTCGGCGCTCCTGCGGGGACGCGCTTCGCCGACGTCCCCGGCCAGACGACCATCGCGGGCGCCGCCAAGGTCACCGGCAAAAGCGGTCCATGGACGGTGGGCATTCTCGACGCCATCACCACGAAACAGGACGCGCGCATTCTCACCACCAACGGCGCTCGCTATGACCGGCCCGTGGAACCGCTCACCAATTACTTCGCGGGACGCGTGAAGCGCGACTTCCGCGGCGGCGCCACCACGGTGGGCGCGATGCTGCAGCACACCAAGCGCGCCATTGACGGTGACACCGTGTTCGCGCCGCTGCTCCGGTCCGACGCCACCTTTGGTGGCGTCGACTTCGAGCACGACATGGCCAATCGCACATGGATCGCCAGCGGATTCCTGGCCGGCAGCATCGTGCAGGGCAGCGACAAGGCCATCGCCGCCACGCAGCGCGTGAGCAACCACTACTTCCACCGCCCAGACGCCAAGGACCTGGGCCTCACCTACGACAGCACGCGCACGTCCCTTCAGGGCTACATCGGCGAAGTCGCGCTGCAGAAGTCAGGCGCCACGTGGGGCTCCATCGCCGTAAAGGCCAGCAGCCCGGGACTCGAGCTCAACGACCTCGGTTTCCAGAGCCGGACGGGCTACACCGCCATCTCCACGATCATCGGCCGTCAGGATTTCAAGGCGGGCAGGATCTTTCGAAACTGGAACGCGTTCGCCTTCCAGAACGACGCGTTCAACTACGGCGGACGTGGCATCTATCATGGCTACGCGGTCCGGGCAAACGGCACGTTCAACAACCTCTGGGGCGCCAGCCTCGGCGTGACGCACTCGCCGGATTTCTTTGACGATCAACTCCTCCGCGGCGGACCCCAGGGCAAGCAGCCGGCCATCTGGCAGTACAGTGGCAGCGTCACCACCGACTCGCGCCGGCGCGCCGTGCTCGGCGTCAACAGCACGTATGTCCACGACGTGATCGGGGGCATGTACACGGAGACGGGAATCTCCCTGGACACGCGGCCCAGCTCCAACATCCGCATCAACTTTTCGCCGAGCTACAGCCGGTTATTCGATGTGGAGCAGTTGGTGCGCACGCAGGTGGATCCGCTCGCGACCAGCACCTATGGACGCCGCTATGTCATTGGTGCACTCGCACAGAACACGCTGTCGCTCGAGACGCGCATCGACCTCACCATCTCGCCGACGCTGAGCTTCGTCACGTACATCCAGCCCTTCGTGTCGACGGGCAAGTACGACGACTTCAAGGAGTTGCTCGCGCCGGGCACGTACTCGTTTGCGCGCTACGGCACGCAGCGCGGGTCGATCACGTACGACGCCGCGACGTCGCGATACACGGTCGATCCGGTGCCCGCGGACTCGACAAAGCGATTCACGTTCACCCAGCCGAACTTCAACGTCCGTTCGCTGCGCGGCAACGCCGTGGTGCGGTGGGATTATCGTCCGGGCTCGGCGCTGTATCTCGTGTGGCAGCAGCAGCGCAGCGACTTCGGGCCCCTCGGCGATTTTGATTCCCAGCGCGACGTGCAGGCGATCTTCCGCACGATTCCAACGAACGTCTTCCTGCTCAAGGCGACGTACTGGATGGGGAAATAGCGTGAGTGGCGCAACAGTTGATCGCGGCGCGTGTGCTCGGCGTGTCGTGTGGACATGCCTCATGTGCTACGCAGGTGCCGCGGCCGCGCAGCCCGTGCGCAGTGCCGACCCATCGCGGCCCCGAGCTCCGGAGCCATCGGCCGCATCGTACATCCTGACGCCCGACGTGATCACGGACGAGACGGGGCGGACGATCACCGTGGAGCGCGGGCTCATCTTCGTGCCGGAGAACCGGTTGGTCCCTCGTGCGCGACGCATCGCCGTGCACTTCGTCCGCTTCCCGTCCGTGAAGCCGCGGGAGTTGGGTCGCGCGCCCGTGTTCCTGCTGGCCGGTGGGCCCGGCTGGGGATTCACCCTGTCCGACCCGCTGGTGTTCGACGAGATCGAGCGACTGCGCCAGACGCGAGAGGTCGTCGTCGTGAGTCAGCGAGGCTACGCCGCGGCGCCCGGCCTCGTGCCCGCACTCTGGGTGCGCTACGACGCAGTGCCGGTCGAGTCGCTCACCTCCGCGCAACAGCGCGCCGAGCGGGACCGCGCGACGCTCGCTGCCGCGCTGGTGCAGTGGCAGTCCGCTGGGGTGGACATGAAGGGCTACGACATCCTCAACATCACGGACGACCTGCGCGACCTGCGCACGGCGCTCGGCTACGAACAGATCGTGCTCCGCGGATGCAGCTTCGGCGCGCATTGGAGTCTCGCGTACATGAAACGCTGGCCGGAGACTGTCGAGCGGGCTTTCCTCTCGGGCGTGGAGCCGCTCGACTATGGGTACGACAGCCCGGAGTGGCTGTGGGCGTCAATGACGCGCGTCGCACAGGCGGCAGAGGCGGACGCAGATGTTGCCCCGCACGTCCCCGCCGGCGGGATTGCGCAAGCGCTCAAGACGGTCATCGAGCGGCTGGAAGCGCGCCCGATGGAGGTGACGATCCGACGGGAGTCGAATGGGTCGGACGTTGTCATCCGCGTGGGAGCGGACGATCTCCGCGGCCTGCTCACGAGCCTGTCACTCAACCAGCGTCGGGCGCTCGAGAACCTCGCGCAGTGGCCGCGCTTCATTCTCGAGATGTACAAGGGCGACTATCGCTTTCTCGCGGCTCGGGTGGCGGATGTCCGGTCCGGCCGCCGCACCGAGTCGTTGATTCTCCCGCAGATCAACCACAGCGTCAGCATCTCCGCCGTCCGCGACGCGCGCCTGCAGGCGGAGCCGGCGTCGAAGTGGCTCGGCGACATCAACCTGCGGGAGCGCGTGGCGCGCAGCTCGGCGACGACGCCGCAGGTGGACGACCGATTCCGGTCGGACTGGCAGATCGGCGTCCCGACGCTGCTGCTTGCGGGAGACTACGACTGGTCCACGCCGGTCGAGAACGCGGAGCACCTTGCCACCTTCTTGACGTCGGGCCACCTCGTGCGAGTCAGGGGCGGGCGGCACTGCACGGAAACCAACTTCGACGAGATGCCCGCGCAGCTGCGTGAAGAGACGGCGAGGCTGTACGGCTTTGTCGACGCGGACTTTCGGCGGACTTCGCCCGCGAGCTTCTTCAAGAGCCTACCCACAGAGCTGCGTCTCGCGCCGATTGATTTCGCGCCGCCCACCGGCCGTTCGCTCTATGAGGAGTGGCTCGCGCGGCGGCCGTAAATTCTCACGCACGTCTTCCCGCTCAGGGCCGCGTACCGGGAGCACGCGGTATCCTGATCAGTAGCGGTACATGCGGATCTGGATCTTCCCCGTGGTGTTCGCCAGGTACTGCACGACTCCGGGCGCCATCGAGAACTGCAGCGGCGAGAGAATGCGCTTTACCGCAACGACCTCGGCGCGTGCGAGCTCCCACGCCGCGTCGGTGGCATCCTCGGTGAGCTGCGTGGCATGCACGACGTCGTAGCGATCCTCCATGGCCGCGAGCTCGACTCCGAGCTTCTGCCATAGTGCATTCGCCTTCGCCGCGTACGCGGTTCCCGCGAATCGCAGGCTGTCCGCCTGCTCGCGGCTCAGCAGCAGGGAGTCTGACAGCGCGATGGTCTCGCTATATGGATTCGAGACGTTGCGGCTGAACCGGATCCGGATCGAGTCGGCGGAGAGCTTTTGCCCGGGGCGTCCAGCGCGGCCGCGATTGAGGACCCGCTCGAGCTGCTGCTGCGCGAGGGACGGTCCGAGGTTGAAGCTGACGTCGAGCGTCACGCGGAACGGGAGTCGCGCCGTCGTCTGCGAGAGACTCGTGCTGCCGAAGCGCGGATTCACGTCGTATCGAAACCGGTTCGCCTGCGCGTCGAAGCCGCGCACGATGAGCAGCGTGGCGTCGGGCGGCACCGCGGCGCCCCAGCCCTGCATCCCGCTCGAGCCGTGCAGCACCTGGTCCAGTCCGCCGAGCGGGTTCGTGATGCTCAGCGCCGCGTTGACGCGACGACCGAATGTTCCGGTTGCCGTCATGATCGCCAGCCGCGCCGTCGCCGACGCGGTCCACGGACCTTCGCAGCTGTTCACACCCGCCGCGTGGCCGAGCTGCTCGCGCAGGCACTCGCGCGCGCGTGACGGCGCAGACGCGAGCAGGCCGCGCATGCCCGCGGCGAGCTGTGGATCGCCAACGGCGGCTGGATCAAACACGAACGCGCGGTCGCGGCTGAAGCCGTCGCCGTTCACGTCGCCGCTGATCGTGGGTGTGTAGGGCAGTCCGGATGACGCCGTCACGTTCATCGTCAGGCTGAAGCCCCTTGGGAACGCCCTGCCCGCCTGGACTTGGAAACGATGCCGCGAATCGAGGTCGCCGCGTGCGTCTTCCGCATTCCGTGGATCCCCGAAGGAGGCGGCATCGAACCCACGCCGCTCGCCGCGAATGCTGCCCAGCGAATACGCGAGGTTGAGCATGACGGAGCCCCAGTTCGCCTGGGGCGAGAGCACTACCGTCAGCTGCCGGCTCACGGATCGCAGGTCGGATCGCCGACTCAGCACAGACGCGAACTGCGTGGTGCGCCGCGAATCGACGGACGACGACACACCCGATGCCGCGTCGATCGATGCGGGCCTCACGAACACCGGACGTCCCTCATCGCTCAACGTGAACCGTGGCGCGCCCGCGAAATTGGCGTCGTATACGCCGGGCTGGTTCAGGTTGAGCGACAGGTTGCCGTCCACGCTCACACTGACCTGCTTCACGACCGTCATGATGCCAAGGCTCGCGCGCCAGCTCCGCGCCGCGTCGAAGGAGGGATCGATCACCTGCACCTGCGACGCGGCGTCAGCGCGTGTCGGGTCCGCGACACCCACGCAGCTCGACGGAATGGCGGCTTCGTCGGTCGCGAAGAGTGACCAGTCCGCCGCCGGCACGGCCTGCCCCACGCACGCCACGTGGCGCGACGCGCCCCGCAGACCCGTAAATACTCCCGGCGCGCCGAGCAGCTGTGGCGACAGCGTCGAACGGAACTCACCAATGCCGCCGCGCAACAGGCCACTCGGCGCAATGATCCTGGTGCCCAGTTGGCTCACGCCGAATCCGTTGTAGCCTGACCGGTCGCCGCCGTAGCGCCAAGAGAACCCCACGCGCGGGCTCACGTGCACACGCGACGGCGCGGCGTCGTTGCGCACGCCGAGCGTGCTCTCGAGCGCGGCGTTGCGCGTGGGCGTCGTGAGGAAGCGATTCATCTCCACGCGCGCGCCGTACACCAGCTGAAGACGCGGCGACGCGCGCCATTGGTCGCCGACGGATGCAAAGCCGCTCCACGCGCTGCCGTCGCGCGCCGGTTCATCAAGCGTGCGCGTGAACGACGACGGATGGTTCGCGGTGAGATCGGCGAGCGACGCGTAGCCGAAGCTGCCGAGCGCGTTGCCCGCGGGCTGTGCGCGATAACCGTCGATCTTGCTGCCCGCGGTGACCTTGATGCGATGGAGTGGGCGCAGGAACCACTGATAGTCCGTGCGTGTGTCCCAGCTCCACTGCGTCTCCTCCCCGCCGAGCGCCGCGTCGCCACCAAAGCCGAGCGTCGCCGCTCCGCTCGATCCGTCGGGCAATTGCGATGCGACGAGTACGCTCCCACCAGGCAGCCGAAGGTATGGGCTCCCCTGCTGGCGGCTGACGAACACTCCGGTGCGCGTCTCGGAGAGCGAGTAGTCGGTGACGTACGCCGAGTAGATGGCCTGGACGAGACCGTAGCCGCTGGTCGTGGTCGCGCCGCGTGCGGGTGTGGACGTGAGGCCGATGCCCTGCGCAGCGAAGCGGTTGACGTTGCCGAGCGCGACGACTGCCCACGTGCGCGGGTTCGGTGTGTTCGACTGCGGCAGATACGGCGAGTGGTCGATGCGCAGCGCGAATGACGCGCGGTCTGACGTGCGATCGCTGGGGACGCGTGAGACGGTGGCGGGAATGCGGAGATTGGAGAGCGTGCCGATCAGCCGGGTCACCGAGTCGGGCGCGACACCCGCCAGCGGAAAGAGCGACGCATCGGCGCCGAGCAATGAAGGCGCATCAGTCACGCGCCGCGAAACGTCGAGCGAGGCGTTGTAATACCAGCGATCATCCACCCAGATGCCGGAACCGCCAAGGCTTGCGGTGACCGCCGTGACGCGCTGGCCGAGGAGGCGGCTGGTGCGGTCGCTCGCCTGGAGTGCGGGCGCGTCGAGCACGAGATTGCCGACGCGACGCGTGTTGACGCTTCCCGGGCTCAGCGTGACTGCCGTCTCGACGCCGGCGAATCCGCCGCGCGCGGGATCGTACGTGGATGTGGTGAAGCGCGTGCTCGTGCTCGCGTTGCGCGGAAGCGACGCGCCGGCGAAGGAGAGCCCGTTGAGTGTGGTGCTGCTCTGCGAGGCATCGAGTCCGAATGCGGACACGCCGCCGCCGCGAGTGATGGCGAGTCCGGGGATGGTGCCTGCCAGCGCGGCGAGGTCGCCGGCCATGTCCGCGGCCACTGCGCCGAGCACGCCGGCAGGCACGGTTTCCGAGGACACGCCGTCGGGGAGAAATGCGTCGTTCTCGCGTGGGGGCTTGGGTCGCGTGGCTTGCACGGCGACGGCCGCGAGCTGCTGGATGGACGACGCGAGCGTGGCATTCACGAGCACGAGCGAGTCGGTTGGCGGTGCCGTGACGCGCTTACGGAAGGACGTGCGGCCGAGCGCTGCGATGTGGACGAGGTAGTCGCCGGAGGCTTTCTCGAAGCTGATGCGCCAGCGGCCGTCGGCGCGGGTGGTGTCCTGCTTGAAGGTGCGATCGGGCGCCATGGTAACACTCACGATGGCGCCCGCGAGCGGTGTGGTGCTGTCGGCCATCGCTCGGCCGGAGAGGACCTGAGTGGCCTGCGCGTGAGCGGTACCAGCCGTCACGAGCAGGAGGAGCACCGTTCGGCTTGTACTCACCACTCGGCAATCATTCCCCAGACAAAGACAGTGTGCGGCCTGGTTGATGTGAAGCTCATGCCGCTGCTGCCGAGCTGTTGGTCCCCAAGATTCATCAGGCTCATGAGGTATCCGCTGTCGCGAGCGCCCAGGTTGCGCCCGCCGGGAATCGTGTCGAAGACCTGTGCGACGGGAAACTGCTTCCCAGTCTTACCCACCACTTCTCCGTTCTTGCGGAAAAGCACAGCGACCACGTACGCGTCCTCGTGCGGCTGGAATGCGACCGGGTAGTCAGCGCGCGCGAGAGAATCAACGCGCCGGCTGAATTGCAATGCCGGCGGAGCGCTATCGGTGTCGATCTCGTCGTGTGCGGGCCGAGGTGGCACGGACACCCTGCGAACCGGGCCACGCTTCACGCGTACGAGAACATCGGCGTGTAGTTTCGGTCGCTCGTGATGAATGACCACCTGGTGCGTTCCCCTATGGGAGTGGCGAGAGAGAAAGTCGGGCGCCACGATATCCAGGTCTTCGATCGGCGGCTTCGCGTTCCTGGCATCTGCCAGGTTCATGACTTCGTGCGTCGCGAGACGACCCTCGTCGGTGTAATTCAGGATCACGAGCTTCTGCGTCCTGTCCGTCCTGGTCGCGAGCTCGGGATAGAACTGCGCGATCGCGCTGTCGATTGACGGTACGAGCAGCGTCTCCCATTCGTCCGTCGTGCGTTTCGCAACTCCATAGTCGGTCGTGCTGTCCTTCGGCGGTGAGAGTCGTGCAGCGAGGGCGTCGCGATCCGCCTGCGGAATCGTCGCGACCACCGAATCGCTGCGCAGCAGTCCGCTGAGCTCCTGCACCATCGAGAGCGCATCGCGGCGCGGTGCGAGTGACGTGCGGGGAGCAACGCAGCCCACCACGAGGAGCGCGACACCCGCCGCCAGCGCGAGCGCGGACTTCGCCGACGTCCCGAGGCGCGACGTCATGACATCCACGCGCCGCTCGAGCAGTGTGGACGGCTCGGCGAGCGCTGCCAAGGGCGCGACTCCAGCCAGCGTGCGCTCGCCGACATCGAGCAACAGCGAACAGTACTCGCGCGTGTCCGGCTGCGACTTGAGTACGCGCGCGTCGCAGTCGATCTCGATGGCATGCCGCAATCCACGCAGTGCCAGCCACATGGCCAGGTTCCAGGGAAAGAGCACGACGAGGAACGTGGCGCTCCACAACAACAGGGGATCGCCGGCGCGCAGGTGTTCACGCTCGTGCGTCACGATGAGAAGCTGCTGCACTGGTGGCAGCGCCTCCACCCACGCCGGCATCACGACGCCGTGGTGGAAGAGCCCAACGATGGCCGGCCCTACGTCGTGCGAGAGCATCACCGGAACGCCGGCGATCTCCGCCGGACGCCACCCGCGCTGCATTCGTGCGATCCGAAATGCCGAGCCCGCGAGGATGAGCAATCCGAGCGCGGAGAGCGTGATCCAGACACCGAGCACGACGACATCGCTCGTCACAGCGCGAGGCGCCGTTGTCATCCCGGCCGGAGGGAAGGGCCTGCTTTCCGGCGCCGCCTGTGATTGAACTCCGGCCGGAGGTATCGATGCCGCGGGAGCGGAGTCGGTGCGCGTGTCGCTGTCGGCGACCCGGGACGCCGGCAGCACCGTCACGACCACCATCGCGCCGAGCGCGGCGGACCACAGCCACCGCGTCGCGCGCTTACGGCCGGACACGAAGCGCTCCACGAGCCACACGCCGAGCCCGATCACCGCGCTCACGGCGGACGAATACAGCATGAGGGTGAGCATCAGCTGTCGCCCTCCTTGCCAGCGAGGCGCTCATCGAGCAGCGCGCGCATGGCCGCGAGCTTTTTGCGCGTGAGGCGCTTGTCGTTCACAAGCTGGGTCAGCATCGCTTCCGCAGAGCCCTCGAACACCTTGTCCAGCAGCCGCCGCACGCCAAACGTCCCCGCCTCGGCTCGCGCGACCGTGGGATGGTAGCGGTGCGCCTTGCCTTCTTCGACGTGCCGGACGTGGCCCTTCGTCTCCAGCGTGCGGAGGACGGTGAGCACGGTGTTGTAGGCAAGATCGTCGTCGAGGCGCTCGCGCACCTCGGTGACGGTACCGGAGCTGAGCGTCCACAGGACACTCATGACGTCGAGCTCTCGCTCGGTGAAGGACGGCATCGCGCACTCTCCAACTAAAGGTCTAGGAGATAGTGCTACGCGGCGCGCTGCTTGTCAACTAGAACTTTAGGAGGACCCTCGCGGCGAGGCGCGGGAGGAGACTCGAGTTCACTGCGGTGACGGCGGGCAGTGGCGTTCTCGGCGATCGCGCGCTCGCGGACGCTGCGGTGGAGCTTCGCGGCAACCAGCGACTCGCTCGTACGTTCTTCAAGCTCTTCGCCCGTCCATGACGCTCGCGCCAGTGTAAGGACGAGCGAACTCGCCGCAATGCTCTCGGCCGCCGTCGCAAGCCTGCCAGGAAGAGTTCACTCACCGAGTTGTTCGTCCCGTTCGCCGAAACGGCTCTCGCGCCAACGTGCGTGGTGCGCTTTCGTGCGCCCAACCCGAGCACGAGGCCACGCGAACATGCCCCAGGTCCAATCCATTCCCACACCGGCCGCCGCCACATCAGCGCCAGCGCATCGCGGTGCGACGCGAGAGATCACGCGCACCGTCGCACGCTGGACCAATCGTATCGTGCTTGCGGCGACCATCGCGCAATTCTACACCGCGGGCCTGGCGGTCTTCGGTGCCGCGAGCTTTCGCATGCACAACGTGACCGGGCGGTTCATGGTGCTCGCAAGCCTCGGCACCATGACTCTCCTGCTCGTCGCGCGCGTACCGTTCCGGGTCTCTCGATTCGCGATCGGCATCCTCGTGCTGGCGCTGCTCCAGCCCGTACTCGCGTTCGGGACGCGCGCGACGGCACCTTCGCTGTCCGCGCTCCATCCCCTCAACGGCCTCGCGCTCGTCGCGCTCGCCGTCCTGCTGGACCGGCGGATACGAAATGGCGCGGACCAGCTCGCACAGACTCTGTCCAGCCCGACGTCGCGTCGTTAGCGTCTCCGTCTACCGAGTGGAGAGGCTTTGCCGGCACAACCGACGTCCGAGTCATCGGCAATTCCATGGCGAGCGTTCGCGATCACGTGGCCCCCGCTCTCCGTGCTGTACACCCTGGTCCTCGTCGTCAACGCAGGCTGGCCACTCGGACCAGCAGGCATGGTCGGCGGGCTCACCATCGGCGTCGCCCTCGCGCTCGGCGTTCCGGTTTGGCTTCTCACCGCTCGGCTCACCCTGCCGGACTCCATTCGGCCACGCTTCGCGCTCGCGCATCTTGCAGCGGCCGCGATGTTCTCAATGGCGTGGCTCGCCATCGACATGTCGTTCGCAGCCATCCTCCTGCCGGACGACATCCATCGCCGGAAGATCGCGACCATGGAGTGGGAGATGCTCCTGGGCGTCTGGCTGTACGGTATGATTGCGGGCGCGGCGTACGCCGTGAGGGCACGCCGAGTGGCCGCTGTGCACCGCGAGCAGTCGGAGCGTGCGCACACGCGCGCCACTCGCGCCGAACTCGACGCACTTCGCGCTCGACTCAATCCGCACTTCCTCTTCAATGCTCTCCATGCGCTCGGCGGTCTGGCCCGCGCGGACATGGCGCGCTTCGACACCGCCGTCGATCACTTGGGCGAAATGCTGCGTGACGCGATTCGGCCGCATGACACGGAGCTGGTGCCGTTGAGCGATGACCTCGCCTTCGCGAAGCGATACCTGGAGTTCGAGCAGATTCGCCTCGGTCAGCGGTTGCACGTGGAGATCGACGTGGACGAGTGTGCGATGGATGCGCCGGTCCCCTTCCTCGTACTGCAGCCCATCGTGGAGAACGCGGTCCGCCACGGTATCGAGCCCGCGCCAGGAGGCGGCACCATCTGGATTCGCGCTCGCGTGGTGGATGAGCAGTTGTGCATCGCGGTGGTGGACGACGGCATCGGCCTTCGCGCCGCGTCGTCCGCTACGGGCGCCGGTGTCGGACTCGGCGCGCTACGCGAGCGGCTTGCGCTCCTGTATGACGACTCTCAGCTCACGGTGGACGGCTCGAGCGACGGCGGCTGTGTCGTGAACGTTCGCATGCCGGCATGACAGCGGCGGCGATGCCGATGACGTGCGTGGTCATCGACGACGAGTACGGCGCGCGCGCCAAGCTTCGGGCGCTCCTCACCGATGTGCCATGGCTCGCTTGTGTGGGCGAGGCGGAGGATGGTCCATAAGGCGTACGACTGATCGACGCCGTAAGGCCGGACCTCGCGTTTCTGGATATTCAGATGCCGGGCTGCTCCGGCCTGGAGTTGCTCGAACGCATTGCGCACACTCCGTGGGTGATCTTCACCACGGCGTTCGACCAGTTCGCCGTCGCTGCGTTCGAGATCCGTGCGCTCGACTATCTATTGAAGCCGTTCAGCGCGAGCCGCCTGCGGGTCGCGGTCGAGCGTGCACGCGAGATGGCGCAGAGCCACCAGCATGCGGACCTCATCGAGCGCACCGCTTCCGCGCTCCGTAACGATGTGCCGCGACAGATTTTCGTGCGCACGGGCGCGTCGTTGCGTGCGCTGGCGGTCGAGTCGATCGAGCGAATCGATGGGTCAGACGATTTTTCATCGGTGTACGCGAAAGGCCGCGTGCACCTGCTGTACCGCCGCCTCTCCGAGTTCGCGGACGTCTTCGAGCCGGCAGGTTTTGTGCGCATTCATCGCTCGCACATCGTCAACACGGCGTATATCGCGTCGGTCCGATCCCTGGACGGCGGTCGCGTGGAGGTCACCATGCGTAGCGGCGCCGTGGTAGTGGCGAGTCGCAGCCGCGCAGCGGTGCTCCGGCAGGCACTGAAGCAGCTGTGACGTGAGCGCCATCATCCGCTTCAATGCACTATTCGGCGCAAAGGCTGTGGCCGCCGCTCGCCCCGAGCTGGCGAACTCGGCAATTCTTAGCGCGGCCGAACGTGCATTGTACGGCTGACCTCGCCGCCTGACGCCAACGCTTAGAATTCTCTAAGAATTCCATCGTCGATTGCGCGTCCCTCTACGCGGATGCGAACTTGCGTGGCGCCATCAATTCGTCTCAGGTTCCGTGATGTCGCGGAACGGACGGATGGTTTGGCTCCTCGTGCGTTGGTGTCGTCGTGACTTCCACCGTCAAGCCCTCGTCGTCCTCGCGCCCGAACGCGCTCGTCCGTTCGGTGCAGCGCATCGTCATCGTCCTCGCCGTGCTCGGCTGCGACAACGCGCCGACGGCATTGCATCCACCAGCGCCGGTCGTCCCTGCGGCTGTCCTCGCGCGTATCGCCTGCGTGGCCACGCCGAGTGAGCGCACGATCTCGTGCGCGCGAGGTGATTCGGCCGGTGCGGCGCCCATGCGCGCGCTCATGGCGCGACCCGATGGGGTCAATGAAGACATCATCCTGGGCGGGCAGAACCTCTATGTCACGCTGACGTCGAGCAATGTGACGTACAGCGGCGAGGTGTTCTCGTTCAACACGACCGTCACCAACCTCATTCCGCAGAGCCTCGGCACCACCGATGGCGTGACATTGGATACCGCTGGCGTGAAGGTCTTCTTCGTGAACCCGCCGGTGACATTGACCGGCACCGGGACAATCGACTACGCCAATCCGGTGGGTGGCGCATCGATGGTGGATGGTTTCGCCACGTTTACGCAGAGCAACCAGGCCTACTACAAATACCCCGAGATTCTCGCGCCGAACCAGACGTCGGCCGCGAAGCTCTGGCGCCTGCACGTGCCGGCAACCGTCGGCTCGTTTCAGTTTTTCGTCTTCGTCAGCGCGGAAGTACAGTATCCCACCGGGTGGGTCGACGTGACGCCGGCGGCGGCAACGCTGAAGGCGGGCCAGACGCAGCAGCTCACTGGCGTGGTCAAGGATCAACTGGGCCGCACGGTTGCCGGCCAGACGATCACGTGGGGGTCGAACGCCACGGGCGTGGCGACGGTGGATGCCAACACGGGGCTCGTCACGGCCGTAGCAGATGGCACCGCGACGATTACGGCGACGTCCACCACCCGCGTCGGGAAGACGTCGGTCATCACGGTGAGTACGGCCGCTGGGACGACCACGACGATCACTGGATTGCCGACGCCGGTGGTGGTGGGCAATCCGGCAACGATCACGGTGCAGGCGAAGAACGCAGCCGGCGTGAACATGACCGTCGGTGGCGACGTCGTGGTGCTGGCCGCAAGCCTCGGCACGCTCAGCGCGGTGACGGACAACAACAACGGCACGTACACCGCCACGCTCAACAGCAACGTCGTGGGCACGAGCACCATCACGGGCACGATCAACGGTCTTACGATTGGCAGTCCGGGCTCGGTGGTGTTCACGGCGGGCACGGTGAACGCCCTCGCGATCAACGCGGGTGATGCGCAGACCGCGCTCTCGGGTGCGGCGGTCACGACGGATCCGAGTGTCCTCGCAACCGACTCGTTCGGCAATCCGGTGCCGGGTGTGACGGTGACGTTCAGCGTCACCGGTGGTGGTGGCAGCGGTACGACTCTGTCGGCGGTCACGAATGCGAGCGGCATCGCGACGGTGGGGAGCTGGACGCTAGGCTCGGGTGGCGCGGGCTGCGCGGCGGCGACGATCACCAATTGTTCGCGGAATGCGCTGCACGCGGTGGCGACGGGCGGTCCGAATCCGAGCGTCGACTTCAGGGGCTACATCCCGCCCATCGTGCCTGTGGCTACGTATCAGGCGGTCGGGAATTTTACGATCACGGTGCCGAACACCATTGGCTTGCTGGTGAGTGCGTTCAGCATCAACGGCAACGGTGCGAACGGGACGGGTGCGACACTTTCTGTCCCCACGACGAGCGCGACCGGCGCGCAGGGTGGCGCGGCGACGATCGCGAGCGACGGCAGCTTCAGCTACCTGTCGGCGCCGGCGTACGTGAGTGCCGGCGCGGCGACGGACAACGTCACGTACGCGGTGACGGACGGCATCGCGACGATCAACGCGAGTGCGACGTTGGCGGTGAACGTGCCGACGCGCGTGTGGTACGTGCAGCCCGGATACGGCGGGACGTCCACGGGCTCGAACGTCCAGCCGTACAAGGATTTCAGCGGCACGGCAGGCACGGGCGTCGAGTCGGTCGCGCTAGTGGGCGAGACGATTCTCGTCTTCACCGGTACGGGCACGGCGGCCGGCGGCACGCTCAAGGCGACGCAAACGGTCTATGGCCAGGGCGCCAGCGCTTCGAACACGTTCACGACCGGATCGGCGGTGACGTACCGCAACGGCGGGACGACGATCACGCTGCTGACACCCGGCTTCTTCCCGCGAGTCGGCGGACTAACGCTCGCGACGGACAACACATTGCGCGGCATCACGCTCGCCGGCAACGGGGCCACGGCACTGACCGGAACGAGTTTCGGAACGCTCACGGTGACTGAGGACAGCATCAGTGCCGGCGCGAATCAGGCCCTGAGCCTGATCACTGGTACCGTCTCCGGCGGCTTCACGCAGGTGAGCTCCTCGGGAGGCACGAACAACATCCTTCTCTCGGGCGTGAGCACTATCGGCACGCTGGGGCTCGGCGGGTCGGGGGGCGCACTTTCGGGCGCCACGGGTGACGCGCTCGTGATCACCGGCGGCGCGGGTTCGTTCACGTACGCGGGCAGCATCACCAACACGGCGACGCTGGCAGTGAACATCACCTCCAAGAGCGGCGGCACGGTGACGGTGAGCGGCAATATCAATCCGTCTGCGGCCGCCAAGGGTATCTCGGTGAGCGGGAACAACACGGGCGCGAACACGATCATCTTCAGTGGGGCGCTCAAGCAGATCAGCTCGGGGGCCAGCGTCGGCGTGAACCTCGCGACGAACACCGGTGCGACGATCTCGTTCACCAACGGTGGGCTCGCCATTTCGTCCACCACCGGCATTCCCTTCGGCGCGACAGGTGGGGGCACGGTGGAAGTGAGCGGTTCCGGAAACACGGTTGCCGCGACGGGCGCGGCGGCCAATGCAGTGAACATGAACGCTGTGACTGTCGCGGCGAACGGCATCACGTTCGCGAGCATCACGTCGAGCGGTACGACCACGTCGTCGGCCGTCAGGGCCATCAGCGTGGGCAATACGGGCGGCGGGGCCTTTACGTCCGCCGCGCTCACCGTGGCGGGAACCACGGGCGGCGCGTCGCGCGGTGTGGAACTCACGACCAACTCCGCGCCCTTCACGTTCACGACGGCGTCGATCAACGGCACAGGCGCTGAAGGCATCTACCTGAACGGCAACACCGGCGCGGTTGCGATCAACGGCGGCACGGTGGGCAACACGTCGAACACCACGGGTGACGCACTCTTCGTGACGGGCGGAAACACGGCCATCACGGTGGCTGCGTCGCTCACCAAGACCTCAGCGGGCCGCATCGCAAACATCGGCAGCCACACGGCCGGCACGGTGACCGTCTCGGGGAACCTGTCCTGCACCGGAACCTGCACCGGCATCAGCGTTGCGAGCAACAGCGGTGGCACGATCGACTTCTCCGGTGCCACGAAGACGCTGACGACGAGCGCAAACGCCGCCGTCACGCTGTCGAGCAACACGGGCGCGACGATCAACTTCACGAATGGCGGGCTCGGGATCACCACGACCTCGGGCAACGGATATTCCGCCACCGGAGGCGGGACGGTGAGCGTGACCACCGGCGGGAACAACAACACCATCACGTCGACGACCGGCACCGCGCTGAACGTGAGCAGCACCACGATCGGCACGTTGGGCCTGACGTTCCGCTCGATCAGCGCGAGCGGCGGTTCCAACGGCATCTCGCTTGTGAGCACCGGAATCGGAGCAGGCGACGGCAGGCTCACCGTGACGGGCGATGGCGGCTCGGCGAGCAACGGGTCGGGCGGAACGATCACCAACACGACTGGTGCCGACGGCGCAACCGCGGGCAACGGCGTGTACCTCAGCTCCACCAAGGGTCCGTCGCTCAGTTACATGAACTTGAGCGGCCACCAGAACAACGGCGTCTTCGGCACCGCAGTCCGCTTCGGGCTGACGATCAACAAGTCGCGGTTCACGGGCACCAACGGAACCAGCAACAGCGGCACGTTCGACGAGTCGGCCGTCCGTCTCGTGGACGTCGGCGGCGGCGTGAAGCTGTCGAACTCCGTGTTCGATGGCGGCGCCTTCAATGCTGTTTCCGTGGAGAACATCACCGGGACGGCGCCGACGCTCGACTCACTCATCTTCGAGTCGGATACGGTGAATACAATGCAGGGCAGCACGGTCGACGTGCGCAGCACGGCGCTGCTCGTGAGTCTCAACGATGGGTCGGCGCCGAACATCCAGCTCCGCAACAATCGCGTGCTGGCCTGGTGGGGCAATGCGATCCACGTGCTGGCGCAGGGCACGTCCTCGGCAACGACGCGCATCCTGAACAACTTTGCCGACAATACCAATGGTGCGCTGGCGGGCGCCGGCGGCATCTGGTTGGCGGGCGGCACGCACACGTACCGCATCGCGGGCAATACCGTTCGGCATACGAACGGCACGGCGATCAGCGCTGATCGGGTGAACGCCGGCTCGACCATGCAGGGCACAATCGAGAACAATGCGGTCGGCGTGTCGGGAGACGCAAACTCTGGCACTGCCACTGGCATCGGAATCTTTGCGTCACACCACGGTCCTGGGACGACGATTGCCAGGATCGCCAACAACGTGCTGCGTCAGATCAACGGCTCAGCCAATGGCGCAATCACCGCCAATATGGGTGACGATCCTGGCTTCGGTGGCGCCGGCCTTTTCTTCACGACGGTTACTGGCAACAATATCTCGGAGTCGGGCAGCACGGTAAACGCGGCCCAACGGGGTATCCTGGCCACCGTCGGCGCCGTAACTGGTGATACCGATCAGGGCTGCTATGACATCGGTGGTGCCGGCGCCTTGGCAAACGTCATCTCCAACTTCAACACGACGAGCCCGACCAATACAAACAGCATTCGCCTCAACCACCGGTTCCTTACAACCGCGCGATTGCCGGGCTACACCGGCACGGCATTCGACAATGCCGCCGTGCAAACCTACGTACTCGGCCGCAATACGATTTCGAACGCCTCGATCGTGACCAGCGGCTTGGGTGGCGGCTACCAGAACACCGCGCCTCCCGGCTCGCCGTGCACGCAGCCTACCACTCTCCCGTAATTCCGTAGGACCGCGCGCTTCCCGGATACTCTGCCGGGAAGCGCGCGCTGCAGCAGCGGATCGCAGCGACAGCGACGCGGCACGTTCCGTCGGTATCCCCTTCCCCCGGGCACAGGAGACTGGATGTCAGAGCCATTCCTGAGCGAGATCAAGATCGTCTCGTTCAACTTTCCACCGAAGGGCTGGGCCCTCTGTAATGGGCAGATGCTGCCCATCAATCAGAATCAGGCGCTGTTCGCCCTCCTCGGCACCACGTACGGCGGCAATGGTCAGACGACCTTTGCACTTCCGAACCTGCGCGGCAGAGTTCCCATTCACATGGGGAACGGCCACACCCTCGGTGAAGCCGCGGGCAGCACGAGCGTCACGGTCAACATCCAGCAACTGCCCACGCATCTGCACCCGCTCAACGCGTCGCCCAACTCGACGGGTACGACGGCGGATCCCACGAACGCGTTCCTCTCGCCAGTCAATGGCGGCTACGGTGCGGCAACGAGCCTCACGACGCTCTCGCCCCAGTCGGTCACGAGCGTGGGAGGCAGCCAGCCGCACAACAACATGATGCCGTACGAGGTGCTGAACTTCATCATCGCCTTGCAGGGGATCTTCCCCTCGCAGAACTAACCGGAGATCCGACAATGACAGCATACGTTGGAGAGATCCGGATGTTCGCCGGCAACTTTCCGCCCAATGGATGGATGTTCTGCGACGGCAGCACGCTCGCCATCTCGGAGAACGACGTCCTCTTTCAGCTCATCGGTACCACCTACGGTGGCGACGGACAAAGCACCTTCAACCTCCCCAACCTCCAGAGCCGAGTGCCGATTCACATGGGCACGGGGCCCGACGGCACGACGTACCAGCTCGGTGAGCTCGCGGGCACCGAGCAGGAAACGCTCACGGTGCAGCAGATCCCCAGCCACACGCATCCGCTCACCGCATCGACCGCCGCAGGATCGCAGCCGAGTCCCGTTGGTGGCGTGCTCGCGACGACGGGAGGCGGCATTTCGCTGTACTACGAAGGTGGGGTCGACGGCAACATGAACACCGGAGCCATCAGCCCAGTTGGTGGCAGTCAACCGCACGAGAACACCCAGCCGTTTCTCTGCATCAACTTCATCATTTCACTGTTCGGGGTTTTCCCGAGCCAGACCTGAGGGAGGAGCGACATGTCCGATCAATTCGTTGCGGAAATCCGCATCTTCCCGTTCAACTTCCCGCCCACTGGCTGGGCGTTCTGCAACGGGCAGCTCATGCCCCTGTCCCAGAATACCGCGCTGTTCTCCCTCCTCGGCACCACGTATGGCGGTGACGGCAGGACCACGTTCGCACTGCCCAACCTCCAGGGCTCGGCACCGATGCAGCCTGGCCAGGGACAGGGACTCTCGCTCCGCGACCTGGGCGAGCAGAGCGGCGTCGAAACCATTACGCTGCTCGAAAGCGAGATACCGCTTCACACGCATCAGTTGAAGGCGGATGTTTCCGATCCGTCCGACCTCAACACTCCGAATCCGCAGCGCGTTCTCGCGCAGTCGACGGCGGTGTTCGCGTACCAGCCGTCGAACGCTGGCCTCGGGCAAATGGCGTTTCAGGCGCTTCCGCCAGCCGGTGGCGGGCTGCCGCACAACAACATGCAGCCATATCTCACCCTCAATTTCTGCATTGCGCTCCAAGGGATATTTCCGGCGCGTCCCTGACGCGTCTCGGCTGACGTTCTCATCGTGGAGGCGGTTCGCGCAGGAATGCTCGGGCCGCCTTCCGCGTAACACGGAGACACTCATTACACACGGAATCACGCTTCGACCCATTGGCGCGGACGACGAGCGCTTCCTGCTGGCGCTGTACGCCAGCGTGCGCGCACCCGAGTTGGAGCAACTCGCGTGGACGGACGAGCAGAAAGCGCTGTTCGTGCTCCACCAATTCAACGCGCAGAGCGCGCACTGGCGCGAGAACTACCACGATACATCGTTCGACGTCATCGAGCGCGGTGGTGTGCCGATCGGTCGCCTGTACGTGGCCCGCTGGCGCGACGAGATTCGCGTCGTCGACATCGCGTTCATGCCCGAGCATCGAGGCAGTGGCCTCGGCTCGGCAATTTTTCGCGAGTTGTTCGACGAGGGCGACCGCACGGGCCGTCCCGTGACCATCCACGTGGAGCTGTTCAACCCGGCGCGGCGACTGTACGAGCGACTTGGCTTTGTCACCAGTGAAGAAAAGGGCATCTACCTGCTGATGGAGCGCCCCGCCGCAGACGTCGTCAGGTGAACACCGCCTCGTAGAGCATCCCCTCGGCATCGGGGCCGAGTGGCACGAGGAAGACACCGGACAGGTTGAGCTCGGCCGACTTGAGATCGTAGATGGCCTGCGGCAGGTGCCCACCAGGTGGCCCACGAAACACGAGCGCGAATGGGGCGCGCTTGCGCCGGCGGTCCCCATCGAGCGCGAGCGGCTTCACCTCGATGAGGTGCGCCGGCATGTAGCGCTCCGCGTCGACCAGCACTGCGAACGGCTGCCCGACGAGCGGCGTGAACGTCTCGTGCGTGAGTGTCTCGAGCATGGTCTATCCGTGCGGGGAATGGCGTTGGCGTGAAGATAGGCGGCCGCCGGTGCCGCGTCACCGTCCCGATTCAGGACTGCGCGTCGGTGAAGAATTCCTCGAGATCCAGCACGAACGGTGTCGGCATGCCTTCCAGATTCCACGTCACGGTCTTGCTGAGCACCTCGCCAGGATCATCGCGATCGCGCCACCGGGAAACATTCCGGGCCTCCGGATTGATGACCCAGTACTCGCCCACGTCTTCCCGCAAGTAGAGGTCGCGCTTGACCTGATAGTCGAGGATGGGATTGCTCGGTGACACAACTTCGACGGCCAGCAAAAGATCGTGCAGGTCGTACGGGTACGCTGGCCGCTTTCCTTCGCTGAGGCGAACCACGAGGACATCCGGCTGCACGCGATTCCGTGAGCGATCCCCGCGGCGGACATCTGCCGGTGACACCATTGCCTTGCCGGTGGCGCGACCCTTCAGGTACTCACGGAGGCGCGCGTACAACTCCCCGACGATGTCCTGATGGAATTCACCGGGACCGGGCGTCACGAACAACTCCCCGTCGATGATCTCGTAACGCTGCCCGTCGTCGGGGAGCGCATCGAGCATTTCAACGGTCCAATCGCTGATCGACGCGGGCATACTCATACGATGGGCCACTCGGCGCGGGGAGGGCAAGTATCCCATCGTGCAGCTTGGACTGGTCGACCCAGACTCTGACCCTTACGCGAACGTTGGCTTTGCAATGCGCGTCGGATCTGAATCACGCCCGACTCTGACCCCCGGTTCTGACCCCGACTCTGACCCCGACTCTGACCCCGACTCTGACCCCGACTCTGACCCCGACTCTGACCCCGACTCTGACCCCGACTCTGACCCCGACTCTGACCCCGACTCTGACCCCG
>JANOIJ010000121.1:0-35446 GCA_031407575.1 Gemmatimonadaceae bacterium
CACGACAGGAAGTCGCGACGGTTCATCAGCGCGCTTCTGCCAGCTCGCGCGCCGGCGCGAGCGTGGCGACATACCCGCTGGGCGCTCGGCGACGCTCTGCCTGCGGCCACATCACGATCAGGCCACCAAAGGCCATGATCATCCCGCCAATCCACACCCATACCACGAGCGGGTTGAAGCTGATGCGCAATTCCGCCGTTTCGTCGCGCACGCCGGCCAGCACGATGTACAAATCCATCTTCGCCGACGACTGGATCCCCACCTCGGTGCTCGGCTCGAACTGCGGCTGCTTGTTGCTGTCGAAATGCTGCCGCTTCTCGCTGGTGATGATGCCCTGCGGCTTGCCGTCGCGAAACACCTCGAGGCCAACCGCCGTGACGTAGCGATTGAGCGTCTCGGATGTCGACACGCCCTGGCTCACGAACCGCCAGCGATGGCCGAGTGGATCGACCAGCTCCTTCGACTCGCCGGCTTTCATCTGGATGTCGTGATCCTTCTTGAAGGCGAGTCCGGCAAAGGCGGCGAACAGCACGACGATGCCGGCATGCACGATGTACCCGCCGTAGCGCCGCCGATTGCGGGCGATCAGGCGCATCGTCGCCATGATGAGCGACTCACCGTGAATGGATCGCCGCGCACCGATGCCCTTGTAGAACTCCTGGCTAATGGTGCCCGACACGAAGCCCGCCAGCGTATACGCGACGAGCGCATGTCCATTGCGCATGCCGAGGAGGAACAGCACCAGCCCGGTGGTGACTCCGGCGGCGACAGGAAAAATGAACTGGCGCTTGAGATTGGACGTTGACGCCTTGCGCCACGCGATGAGCGGTCCGATGCCCGTGAGCGCGAGCAACAACAAGCCCAGTGGGACGTTGACCGTGTTGAAGAAGGGCGGGCCCACCGTGATCTTGGAGCCGCGCACCCACTCGCTGATGATGGGGAACAGCGTTCCCCACAGCACGGAGAACGCGATGCCCACCAGCACCAGGTTGTTATAGAGGAACGCGGCCTCTCGGCTCACCATGCTCTCGAGCTCCGCCGTCGCCTCGAGATCCTTGAGGCGCGTGGCGACGAAATAGATCGTCGCTCCGAGTGCGGAGAAGAAGAACACGCCGAACCAGGTGCCGACCGGCGATTGCGCGAACGAGTGGACGCTCTCGATGACGCCGCTGCGCGTGAGGGTCGTGCCGAAGATGGCGAGCAGGAACGTCGTGACCACGAGGACGACGTTCCACTTCCGCAGCATCCCGCGCTTCTCCTGGATCATGATGGAGTGCAGGAACGCCGTGCCCGTCAGCCACGGAAGCAGCGATGCATTCTCCACGGGATCCCACGCCCAGTAACCGCTCCAGCCCAGCTCGACGTACGCCCACCACATGCCGAGCGTGATGCCGACGGTGAGGAAGAACCAGGAGATGAGCGACCAGCGGCGCACGACGAGCAGCCATGTGGCGTCGAGCTTTCGCGTGATGAGCGCCGCGATGGCGAACGCGAAGGGAATCGCCGTGGCGACGTAGCCCAGGTAGAGATTGGGCGGATGGATGGCCATCCCCGGATTCTGTAGCTGCGGGTTCATGCCCTTGCCGTCGGCGGGGACGAACGCGAGCCGGTCGAAGGGGTTGGCCTTGAAGCAGGTGGTTGCGATGAAGAACAAGAGGATCACGGCCAGCGTGCCGCATGCGGCTGGCGCGAGCTCACGCGCCTTGTCGCGAACGGACCAGATGGCGAGCGAACTATAGAGGGCGAGGATGAGCGCCCAGAACAGCATCGATCCCGCTTGGCCGCCCCAGAAGGCGGAGAAGACGTAGATCTTCGGCATGTTCGCGCTCGTGTGCCCAGCCACGTACGTGAGCGAGAAGTCGTGCGTCATGAGCGCGGTCCAGAGCCCGATCGACGCGAGGATGATCATCGCGGTGGTCGCGTGCAATCCGCGTTGCCCACTGGCGATGAGGTCCTGGCGTCCCATGGCACCGCCGGCGAAGGACGTTACCGCCGCCCAGGCCGCCATGAGGAGTGCGACCCAGAGCGAGAGTTCGCCAACGAGGATCACGCGCGCGCCCCCGACTTGTAGCCAGGTGTCTGCTTGTACTTGTCCATGCCGGGTGGGCCCTCGCCCGGTGCGTTCTCGTAGCGCGACGCGCACTTGGCCAGCAGCGTAGTCGCCTGGAAGGTGCCGTCGCGACCCATGCGCCCCTCGACCACCACGTCCACGCCGTCGGTGAACGTGTCCGGCGCGATGCCGCGGTACACCACCGGGTAGTTACGCGCGCCGTCGGTGACGGTGAACGCGTACTCCTTGCCGCCCGGCACGCGCGTGATGGAGCCCGGCACAACGCGAGCCCCCATCTTCACGCCCGTGTTGTGGAACGTGGGGTCGGCCGTGAGCTTCGTGGCCAGCTCGGTGGGCGTGAGGTAGTACATGCCGGTGTCCTGAATGGACGTCGCCATGAGGTACCCCGACGTGCCGAGGACGAGGGCACCGCCGATGAGGAATTTCGTTCGAGCGGAAGACATACAGCCGTGCTCGCGAGAAGAGGGAAGAATGCCTCGTCAATATAACGAACGCTGGGGAGCGGCCCAGATCGGCCTTTCCCCTACATCAGATGTGTCAACGCGGCGTGCGCACCAGCAGGACAGTCGCCGCGCCAGCGCCCGCAGCGTCCCAGGCGAGGTCGCGGAAGCTGAACTCGCTGCGCGAACGGTGGTCGCGGATCTCCTTGCCCACCCCGGCCACCGCCGACGCCGCGGACGCGCCCGCCAGTGCCGCGCCGTGCTCCAGGCCCGTGGTCCGGAGCGCGCCATACGACATGCTCTGCACGAATGCCGACGACAGGAAGTGCTGCACCTTGTCAGGGGCGAACCAGCGGTCGGCGGGCAGCGCCATTGGGCTGAGCGAAAAGACGATGAACAGGCCGCGCATCAGGCCACGCTCCGCGTGGAGAGGGTTGTCACCGCGAGGCGCGCGCGGATCAGCTGGAGCGACGCGTCCAGCAGCACACGATGCTCCGGCACATGAATCCAGCTGCTGGCTCCGCTCGGATGGGGCAGCGGAATGACGAGGGACCGCACGCCGTCGTGCGACACCTCATGCTCGCGTCCCACCGCGTCTCGCAGAGGAAGTGAGCCGAGGAACCGGTCGATCGCCAGACGCCCCACAGGTATGATGACGGCCGGCCGGATGATGCTTAGTTCCGCGTCCAGCCAATCCGAACAGTTGGCTCGCTCGCGCGGGGACGGGACGCGATCGCCCCGCCCGCCCGGATGCGGACCCGGATAGCAGCGCGTGATCGCCGAGATGTAGAGCCATGCACGCGCGGTGGGCTCGTCGAGTCCAGCGCGTTCCAGCCAGCGGAAGAGCGTCTTGCCCGCGCGTCCCGCGAATGGCCGCCCACCGCCCATCTCGGTGGAGCCCGGCGCCTGTCCCACCAGCATCGCCCGCGGGGCGCGCGCGCGCGACGTGATTGGCGTGATGGCGGGGCTGAGCCCGCAACGCCGGCACCCAGCGAGGCGGCCGCAGTGCGCGTCGAGCGCCTGGCGAAGCGAGGGCGGGCGGGGCATGGTGCAACTACCCGCGCACGTCGGCCAGGTGCCCGTCCGCGACGAACGCATACGGCGGACGCACCAGCCCACGATCCGTGATGATTGCCGTGATCAGCTCGGCGGGTGTGACATCGAACGCCGGGTTGTGGATCTCCGCGGCATCTGGCGCCGTCGACACGCCGCCCATGCGCCGCAACTCGTCGCCGTGGCGATGCTCAATCTCGATGTCCTCGCCGCTGAGCGTGCGGGGATCCACGGTGGACCACGGTGCGGCCACGTAAAACGGGATCTGGTGGTATCGCGCGGCGACCGCCACCGCGTAGGTGCCGATCTTGTTCGCCACGTCGCCGTTCGCGGCGATGCGATCTGCGCCGACGATCACGAGGTCGATCGCGCCGTCGCGCATGAGCGACGCCGCCATGCCGTCGGCCAGCACCGTGACGCGCACGCCGGCTTGCGCCAGCTCCCACGCCGTGAGCCGGCTGCCCTGAAGCAGCGGCCTCGTCTCGTCCGCGTACACGTGCACAGATCGCCCCTGCTCCGCCGCGAGGTACACCGGTGCGAGCGCAGTGCCGATGCCGCCGGTCGCCAGCGCACCGGCGTTGCAATGCGTCAGGACGCGGGCATTCGCCGGGAGCAGGGCGAGGCCGTGCGCCCCGATCCTCCTGCACATGCGGCGATCGTCGTCGAGGATGGCCGTCGCGGCCGTCCGCAGCGCGGCGAGTACGGCGCTCGCGTCGCCAGCAGTGGCCGTGCCGACGCGACGCATGCGCTCCATGGCCCATGGTAAATTGACCGCGGTGGGACGCACGGAGCCGATTCGCCTGCTCAGGGTGTCCAACGTGGCGAGGAAGCTATCGCGCGGTTCGTCGGAGTAAGACTCGAGCGCAACGACGAGCCCCATCGCACCGGCGATGCCAATCGCTGGCGCGCCGCGGACGGACAGCGTGGCGATCGCATCGCACACGTCGTCTGCGGTGTGCAGCGCACGTCGCACGAGTGTGTCCGGCAGCATCCGCTGATCGATGATGTCCACCGCCGCACCGTCACTGCTCCACCGTACCGCTTCTACTGCCGTCATACTGGAAACCTAGGGCACGCGCGGGCAACTTGCCTTCAGATGTCGTCCCGACAGGAGCACAGCGACCGAGGGACCTGCTTTTGTCAGATGCCTGCAACTGGCGAGTGCAGCGAGGAACTGCCTTTTTCACGTCCAGCAATACAAACATGTCAACCATACGCTCCCTCACGCGGCTCGCCGCGCTCGCCGTCCTCGCGCTGCCCGCTTCGGCGCAGTCACCCAACCTTGCCGATCGCCTGCCGACGGACACGCTGGTCGTCCGTGGACGCCTGCCCAATGGCGTGCAGTACCTGATCCGCCGGAACGCACTCCCCGAGAAGCGCGCTGAGCTGCGGCTCGCCATCAATGCCGGATCGATCCTCGAGGACGACGCGCAGCGCGGTCTTGCGCACTTCGTGGAGCACATGGCGTTCAACGGCACGCGACGCTTCCCAAAAGCGGACATCGTCAACTTCCTGGAGCGTGTCGGCATGCGGTTCGGTGCGGACCTGAACGCGTACACGTCGTTCGACGAAACCGTGTACATGCTCCAGATCCCCACCGATACCGCGCGGCTCGTTGCTACCGCGCTGGACATCATGGAAGACTGGGCGCGCGACATCACCTTCGACGCGAAGGAGCTCCAGAAGGAGCGCGGCGTCGTCATCGAGGAATGGCGCTCCGGACTGAGTGCCGAGACACGCGTGCAGAACAAGCAGTTTCCGGTGATGCTGAAGGGATCGAAGTACGCCACGCGCCTGCCCATCGGCACGCGGGAGAACCTCGAGCGCTTTCCCGCCGAGCTCGCGCGCAAGTTCTACCGCGACTGGTATCGCCCCGAGCTCATGACGGTCATCGCCGTCGGCGACTTCGACGTGAAGGAAATGGAATCCGCCATCCGCGACCGCTTCGCGAAGATTCCCGTCGCCAAGTCACCTCGGCCGCGGACGTACGCCGCAGTGCCCTCGCACAAGGAAACCCTCGTCTCCATCGAAACCGACCGGGAGTATCCCAGCTCCACCGTGGCATTGCTGTGGCTCAAGCCGCGCGACAGCACCCGCACGGTGGGCGACATGCGGCGGCAGTTCATCGAGTCGCTGTACGACGGCATGGTCAACGCGCGGTTTGGCGAATTGGCGCAGCGTCCCGACGCCGCGTTCGCGTATGCCAGCTCCGGCCGCGGCGAGTTCGTCCGCACGCGCGACTCGTATCAGCTCGAGGCCGCCGTGAAGGAGAGCGGCTTCGAGCGCGCGGCGGACGCCCTGCTCGCCGAGGCCGAGCGCATCGCCCGATTCGGCTTTACGCAGACAGAGCTGGACCGCCTGCGCACCAACTACCTGCGCAGCCTGGACCAATCGTACACCGAGCGCGCCAAGACCAACTCGTCCGCATTCGCCGATCAGTACGTCAACTCGGCGCTGGCTGGCGCGCCAATCGTCGGCATCGAGAATCGGTTGCGACTCGCGCAGGCGCTGCTGCCCACGATCACGGTGGCTGAAGTGAATGCGCTCGCACGGACGTCGTTCAGCGACGCCGATCGCGTGGTGCTCGTGGCCGCGCCACGCACACCGGAGGTCAAGGTCCCGACGGCGAAGGCCATGCTTGCCGTGTTCGACCGCGCGAAGACGTCGACGCTCGTGGCGTATGTGGACTCCGCATCCGATGCGCCGCTGGTGCCGCAGCCGCCCACGCCAGGACGCGTGACAGGCGAGCGAACGCTCACCGGCACCGACATCCTCGAATGGAAGCTCTCCAACGGCGCGCGTGTGTTGCTCAAGCCGACGGACTTCAAGGCGGATGAAGTGCAGTTCGCCGCGCAGAGCGCAGGTGGCGCGTCGTTGGTTGCCGACGTCGACGTGGTCAACGCGGACCTGAGCAGCGTCGTGATGTCCGTGAGTGGCGTTGGCACGTTCAACCAGGTGGCGCTGGGCAAGAAGCTCACGGGAAAGCGCGTGGGCCTCGGCGCGACGCTCGGCGAGACCAGCCAGACGCTGCGCGGGTCGGCGTCCGCACGCGACATCGAGACGCTGTTCCAACTCGCATGGCTGCGCATGACGCAGCCGAGAGTTGATTCGAGCGCGTTTCTCGCTTTCAAGAACCAGATGAAGGCCGTGATGGCGAACCAGCGCAACACGCCCGACGCCGTGTTCGGCGACACCATCAGCGTGACGATGGCGCAGCATCACCCGCGCCTGCATCTCATCGCACCGGAGCTGCTCGATTCCGTGGACATCAACCGCTCGCTCGCGATCTACCGCGAACGATTCGCCGACGCGAGCGGGTTCACGTTCTTCCTGGTTGGCAGCTTCCATCCCGACTCCGTGCGTCCGTTGGTGGAGCGCTACCTCGCGTCGCTGCCCGCGCTCAACCGCAACGAGAAAGCGCGCGACGTGGGCATCAGGCCGCCCACGGGTGTCGTGGAGCGCACGGTCCGCCGTGGCGTTGAAGCAAAGGCGCAGACGCAGCTCATCTTCACGGGTACGTGCGAGTACGGCTACGAAAATCGCGTCGTCATGGGCGCGCTGCGCGACCTGCTCGACATCCGCCTGCGCGAGGCACTGCGCGAGGACAAGGGCGGCACGTATGGCGTGAATGTGGGCGCGAGCTGCCGCAGCATCCCGACGCAACGCTACGAAGTGACGGTGTCGTTCGGTAGCGCGCCCGAGCGCACCGACGAGCTGGTCAAGGAAGTGTTCGCCGTCATCGACAGCCTCAAGGCGGGCCTCGTGAGCGACTCGAATCTCGTGAAGATAAAGGAGATGCCGATTCGCGCGCATGAGACGTCGCTCAAGCAGAACGGCGCCTGGATTGCGGCGATGGCGGACGCGGATGAGGACGGCCGGGACCAGCGCGACTTCCTGCGCCTGCCGGAGCTCGTCAACGCGGTGACGAAGGACAAGCTGCGCGACGCGGCGCGTCTGTACCTGCGCCGCGATCAGTACGCGCGCTTCACGTTGCTGCCGGAGATCGTCCCGTAGCGACGGCGCCTTTCTGGGCCGCTTTGCACTCTCGTCGGGCGTGATGCGAGTGAAGGTGGCATCAGATTTATGACGCCGATTTGGCCGATGCGAATGGCGACAACCGCCGCCACTGCGGAGGGTTCACATTTGACGGATCTTCCAGAAACTGCCTGATCAGACTTCAGACGAGTCACGGCGCACGAATGGCTGCCTTGCAGCAGAAAGAAGTGCAATCATTCACACATCGCATATGTCGGCATCGCGCGCCGAAGCCAGCCCGAGGCACTATCCGGCAGTTTCCGTCAAATCCGCAAAATCGTGAACCCCTGCCGTTCCGACGTTTTCTCTGGAGCGATCGTCGAGGCCGGAGCAGGCGCGCGGCAAGCAGGTCCCTCGACTACGCTCGGGACGACCAGTGGTCCCTAGCGAACGCGCAGCGCCGCCAATCTTGCGGTGAGCGCCGAGTCGCCCGGCGCCCGACGCAACCCCATCGTGTACGCCGAGTCCGCGGCGGCGCGCCGGCCCAGCTGATCGTGCGCCGCGCCGGCAAAGAGCGCCGCGACACGCGCCGACTCGCCTCGCAACAATGGTGTGGCGGCCCGAACCACCGCGTCCGCCCCGCCCGCATGACCGGTGGCGTCCAGGTACAGCGCGACGAATGCCGGCTCGCCACGGACGTCCGCGTCGCGGAGGAGCGGCACGAGCGTGAGCACGGCCGCGGCAAAGCGTTGCGACGCGTATTGCGCCTGGCCCAGCTCGAAGCGGATCTGCCGGTCCGACGGCGCCATCGCCAGCGCGCGCGTCAGCAGCACCATCGCGTTCGCGTTGTCACCACGGGCGCGCGCGTCCATGCCGCGCAACTTGTAGCTCAGGTGCTCGTTCGGCGACACCTCCGCGAGCCGCGCCCAGAGGGTGCGATGGCTCGTCCACGCGACGGCATACGTGACACCAACCACGGCGCCGCGCGCGATGAGCAACGCGAGCAACACGAGCGCAACCTTGCGGCCGAACGCCGGCAACCGGTCGACGATCCACGCGCGGCCGAGCGAGACGCCGACCGTCGCGCCGAACAGCGTGCGGTCCGACAGGATCTGCCCCGTGGCCGCAAGCAAATTCGAGGCGGGAAGGTAGGTCAGCGCAATCCAGGCAAGCGCCACGAGTGGCCGGCGGTCACCGCGCCGCGCGAACACGACGCACAGGCCTGCGAGCGCCGCGGCGATCATCACGCTGAGCAACGCGAGGCCCACACGCTGCGCCGGAAAGATCGTCGGTCCGTAGTACGGCGAGAGCGCGGAGGGCCACGCGAGCATCTCGACGATGCGTGGCCAGAGCGACAGCATGGCCGTCACTCGCTCGCCTCCGGAGAGTGTGCCGATCCCCTGCGCGGCGATGGACCCGTGCGATACCGGCGCGCCAAGAACCACGAGTCGCGCGAGGAGCACCGCAATCACGGCGACACTGGCGGCAAGCCACGCTCGCATGTTCGACGTGAGGAACGCCGCGAGTGGCGGAGTATCGCGTCGCCAACCCCACACGGTGAGCGCTGCAAGCGGCACGGCGAGCAGGCCGGACTCCTTCGCCATCAACGCGCTGGACGCGAGCACACCGACCATCGCAGCCCGAGTCCAATCGCGCGTGGCGCGTTCGGGAGTTGGCAGCGTGCGACGCAATACCCAGACGATCCCGATGGTGCACAGCACCACCACCAACTCCGACGTGTTGGCGACGCTCGCCACCGCTTCCACATGGAGGGGATGCGTCGCGAACCACGCCGCGGCCGCAAGCGACGCTGCCGCGCCCGCGCCGCGCCGAAGCAGCCACCAGAGCGTTAGCGTCACGAGCGCCGCAAGCAGGAGCGCATAGACGTGCATCCAGCGCGCGGAGCCGGCGCCCATGTTCCACACCGTCGCGAGCAACGCGATGTGCAGCGGGCGATACAGGCCGAGCGCGTCAACGCCATCGCCGGGCCAGTACGGCTGCGACCACACGTGGACGAGGGCGCCCCACCCGCGCAGCAGCACGTTGTCGCGGATGATCGTCGTGTCGTCGTAGACGAACGTCGCGCGCAGCGTCGGCAGCAACGGCCCCACGGCAAGGACGATCAGCGCGAGGGCGGCGGCAATCCGTGAGCCCCGCGGGTGTGGTTGGCCCGTCGCGTCCGAAGAAGTGGTCATTGGCGCGTCAAGCTACCTGGCGCGCTCGCGCTGCGGCAATCAGGACGCGCTGCGCGCAGAGCGCCGACGCTCGGGAAAGTGCGCGTCCAGGAAGCGGATGAGCGCACGCTCCTCCGGCGAATGCGCGTACACATCTGCCCTCGGCGCGTGCTTCGGCGGCAGCGTGATGGTCTCTCCGTCGTCCACGTACTTCGCGACCACCAGTGGATGCACGTACGACGAGCGGCAGATCGCCGGCGTGTTCCCGAGCTCCGACGCCACCAGTCGCATCGTCGTCGCGACGTTGCGCTTCGCCTCCGTCGGCGAGTCGGCGGGCCCAAGCTCGGCGAGCACCGTCGCGGCGCGGAGCGTCCCGCCCCACGTGCGGAAATCCTTCGCGCTGAAGGCGACACACAGCGTCTCGTGCAGGTAGGCGTTGACGTCCGTGGCGGTGAGGTTGCGCCAGCGCGAACCCTCCTTGTAGCGAAACAGTCGTGCACCAGGCGAGCGCAGGTGTCGCTTCACCAGCAACGCCAGCTCGCGATTGGCGACTACCTGGCGCTGCTTGATGGACTTCTTGCCGACGTAGTTGAACACCGCGCGTCCGCTGGCCACCGCCACGTGTCGCTTGCTCAGCGTCACGATGCCAAACGTCTTGTTCTCCGTCGCGTACCGCTCGCTGCCTATTCGAAAGAAGCTCTCGCTGATCAGTCGCACCACGGCTGCCGCTGCCGCGCGGCGCGACGACGTGCGCGACGCCGCGTGCATGCGCACGCGCTTCCGCAGCGCAGGGAGCTCCTTGGCCAATTCACGGACGCGGTAGTACTTCCGAAGCTGGCCGCGTTCCACGGCGCGCGCGTGATAGCGATACTGCTTTCGCCCCTTCGCATCCATGCCCCAGGCCTGCACCTCGGCGCGGGCGGACGCGGCGATGTGCACGTCCGTCCACGCGGGCGGTATCACGAGCGCGCGAATGCGCTCGAGTGTGCGCTCGTCGCGAACCGGCCGCGTTCCCTTCACGTACCGAAATCGTGTCTTGCTTCCCAGTCGGCTGATCCATTCGGCCATGACGGGCCCAAGGGCAAATTGCGGTCCGTGCATGTAACTTCAGGGGAGCCCGCCCCTTCCATCGCACAATGTCCTTCGAGCTGCTCACCTTCGATGTCGCCGACCGGATCGCCACGATCACGGTCAATCGTCCCGACAAGCTGAACGCACTCAACGACGCGCTCATGTTCGAGCTCGCGCGGGCCATCGGCGACGCGCGCGACCGCGCGGATGTCGGCGCCGTGCTGCTCACCGGCGGCGGCCGGGCGTTCGTCGCGGGCGCGGACATCGGCGAGCTGGTGGACCAGACGGCCATTGAAGGAAAGGCCCGCGCCGAGCGCGGGCAGCGCACGTTTCGCCTGCTCGAGACGTCGCCCAAGCCCACGCTGGCGGCAGTGAATGGCTTTGCGCTCGGCGGGGGATGCGAGCTGGCCATGGCCTGTCATCTCCGCATCGCGTCCGATAAGGCGAAGTTCGGGCAGCCGGAAGTGAAGCTCGGCATCGTGCCTGGTTTTGGCGGCTCGCAACGGCTGCCGCGGCTCGTCGGTAAGGCGCGCGCGCTGGAGCTGCTGCTCACTGGCGACATCATCGACGCGGCGGAAGCATATCGCATCGGCCTGGTGAATCGCGTCGTCACAGCTGACGAACTGATTCCCGTCTCGCGTGCGCTGCTGGCAAGGATGCTCGAGCAGGGGCCGCTTGCGGTGGCGCACTGCATTGAGGCCGTGGAGCGCGGGCTCGACATGGCGCTCGACGACGCCATCGCGCTGGAGGCGTCGTACTTCGGGATGCTCTCGGCCACGAGCGACAAGGCCGAGGGCATGCGCGCATTCCTGGAAAAGCGAGCGGCGCGGTTCACCGGAACGTGACGCCGACGACTCACGGTCGCATCATCCTGCGGTCGCTGGCCCTGCGCGACTTTCGCAATCTCGAACGGCTCGACGTGATGTTTCCCGAGGCCGGCGCGGTGGTGATCGGGGACAACGGGCAGGGCAAGTCGAACCTGCTCGAGGCGATCTACTATCTCCACCTGCTGCGGTCCGTTCGCGGTGCGCGGGACGTGGACGTCGTGCGCTTTGGCGCGCCGGGCTTTCACATCGCCGCGCGCACGGACGGCGGGCAGCATCGCGAGATTGGCGCTGGCTTCGCGCGCGAGGGCAGGCGCAAGCGCGTGAAGCTCGACGGCGCGGAGCCACAGCGCCTCAGCGATTCACTTGGTGCCCTGCCCTGCGTGCTGTTCTCGCCGGCCGACGTCGAGCTGGTCGCGGGCGCACCAAGTGCGCGCCGCCGCTACCTCGACATTTTGCTCGCGCTGTCGTCGCGGCCGTATCTCGCGGCGCTCCAGCGTTACCGTCACGCCTTGGCACAGCGGAACGCGGCGTTGCGCGATGCGCTGCGGATGTCTGGCGCGACGGCGCAACAGCGCGTGGAGGTATGGGAGGCTCCGCTCGCGGAGCACGGCGCCGTGCTGTGGCTGGAGCGCGTGCGCTGGGTGGAGGCGGCGGCGCCGCGCTTCGCTGCGGTGTGCGCGGCCATTGGCGAGCAGGCGCCGGTGACGATGCGATATCAGACCGCGACTGATGTCGCGCAACGCACGCTCGACGAGGTTCGCGCGGCGCTGGCGCGCGGACTCGCGGAGCGGCGCGCGCTGGACATCCGTCGATGTCTCACGCATACGGGTCCGCATCGCGACGACCTCGCATTGTCGCTCGGCGGGCGCGAGCTGCGCGCCTTCGGTTCGGCGGGGCAGCAGCGCACGGGCGCCATCGCGCTGCGCCTCCTCGAGAGCGAGACGCTGCGCGAGCCCCTCGGCGCGTCGCCCATGCTGCTGCTCGACGATCCATTCGCGGAGCTGGACGCGCACCGGTCTGCGCGGATACTGGAGTTGCTCGACGAGCGCGCGATGGGCCAGACGATCCTGACGGTGCCGCGCGAGACCGACATTCCGCCGGCGCTCTCGCAGCTCACGCGGTGGCGGATCGCCGACGGCGTGGTGCGTGTGGATGCCACACGCGAAACACAGACGGGCGCCGCATGACGCCAGCGCGCAAGAAGCCCTCAGCGCTTGGCGACGTCCTGGCGGGCGTGCTCGAGAAGGCGGGTATTGCCGCGCGCGTCGAGCAGGCGGGGATCATCCCTGAGTGGCCCACGCTGGTGGGTGCTGCGATCGCGGTCGTGACGGAGCCCCAGTCGATCGCGGCGGACGGCACGCTGTTCGTGTACGTGACGACGAGCGCGTGGATGATGGAGCTCTCGATGATGGAGCCGGAGCTGTTGCGCGCGCTGAACGCTAAGCCGGATCGAGCGGCGGTAAAGAAGATTCGGTGGATGCTGCGTCGCGTGTGAGCGTTCTGGAACTGCGTTGACCGGGGCCACGGATTGGAGGGATTTGGCGGATCACCACAGATCACAGACAGACAGAAGGAAAGAAGAAAGGTTCATCGGGGAATGCCGGGGGTCGGCGCCGTTCGCCGATGTCTCGTCACCGGCACCGGCGGGCGGGGACTACGAAGGCGGATCTGGAGCAGGGGCGTGAACCCAGACGACGAACGCTGGGAACGCTGACAGGACGCACGCGAAGACGCTGGCCTGCTGTAACGGCGAGAGGGCACCGCGGGCCTTCACGACCTCACGAAGCAAAACGCAGGTACTGCGCCGTTCTGCGTGCGCAGTATCAGCATATTCAGCGTTCGCCGTCTGGGCTTGCCGATGTCTGGGCTTGCCGTCGTCCGGGCCAGTTGCCGCCAGCACGCCAGTACGAGCTGGCCGAAAGCGCGTACCCCCTGAATTCCCGGAAGACCCGAAAGAAAGAAATGACGGTAGTGAATGAAGGAATGTTCGAGCTGACGGCGACGATTCGGTTCGCCGCCTCCACACCCTGTTGTCATTTCCGAAGTATCTGAAGAATCCGTCCAATCCGCCGCTATCCGTGGCCCCCTCGACCAACGCAGTTCGATCCCGTTTTTCCGACAGATCCATGCATCGGACTGGCCAGCGCGCTAAGTCGTTGCCTATAAAGGTGTTATAAGGCGATCTTCGGCTTGCTTGCGGGCGCGCAAAAGTGTACATTTCCACGTCTGGATCACGCCCCCGACTTCGGCGTGTATTCGGGAGAAAATTCCCGCCAAATCTTCGATCGGAATTCATGACCAAGTCGAACGACAAGCCCCCGGTAAACGAATACGGCGCGGGCCAGATCACCGTGCTCAAGGGCCTCGAAGCAGTTCGCAAACGGCCCGGCATGTACATCGGCTCTACGTCCGAGCGGGGCCTGCACCACCTCGTCTACGAAGTCGTGGACAACTCCATCGATGAAGCGCTTGCCGGCTTTGCAGACCGCGTCAGCGTCATCATCCACGGCGACAATTCCATCACGGTGGAAGACAACGGCCGCGGCATTCCCGTTGACATTCACCCGGTGGAAAAGATCCCCGGCGTCGAGTTGGCGATGACCGTGCTGCACGCCGGCGGCAAGTTCGACAAGGACACGTACAAGGTGTCCGGCGGCTTGCACGGCGTGGGCGTGTCGGTCGTGAACGCGCTCTCCGAGCTGCTCAAGGTCTGGGTGCTTCGAGACGGTAAGGAGTACTACATGGACTTCATGCGTGGCGACACGCAGACGAAGCTCAAGATCCTGCGAGACGTCCCGAAGAAGCAGACGGGAACCAAGGTGTGGTTCCGTCCCGACCACATGATCTTCACGGAGCTCGTCTATAACTACGGCACGCTGGTGTCGCGCCTGCGCGAACTGTCGTTCCTCAACAAGGGCGTGACGATCTCGCTCAAGGACGAGCGTCCAGGCGAGGAGAAGGAAGAGACCTTCCTCGCCAAGAACGGCCTGCGCGAGTTCGTGCAGCACCTCAACACCGGCCGGAAACCGCTGCACCAGGAAGTCATCTACATCGAGACGACCAAGGACGACGTCGGCATCGAGATCGCGATGCAGTACAACGACGCGTACCAGGACAGCGTCTTCTCGTTCGTCAACAACATCAACACGCACGAAGGCGGTACGCACCTCACCGGCTTCAAGAGCGCACTGACGCGCGTCATCAACCAGTACATCCAGAAGTCGTCGCTCTCCAAGAAGGACAAGGAGACGACACTCTCCGGCGACGACGTGCGCGAAGGGCTCACGGCCGTGCTGTCGGTCAAGGTGCACGAGCCGCAGTTCGAGGGGCAGACGAAGACCAAGCTCGGCAACTCCGAGGTGGAGTCGGCGGTGAAGACGTGCGTGAACGAGTGGCTCGCGGCCTATCTCGAGGAGCATCCGCGCACGGCGAACATCGTCATCGAAAAGGCGATGTCCGCGGCACGGGCGCGCGAGGCGGCACGCAAGGCGCGCGACCTCACGCGTCGCAAGAGCGCGCTCGACATCGGCAACCTGCCCGGCAAGCTCGCCGATTGCAGCCTCACCGACCCCGCGCTCTGCGAGATCTACCTGGTCGAGGGCGACAGCGCCGGTGGAAGTGCGAAGCAGGGCCGCAAGCGCGAGTTCCAGGCGATCTTGCCGCTTCGCGGCCAGATCATCAACGTCGAAAAAGCCCGCATCGACAAGGTCCTCTCCAACGAGGAAATCCGCACCATCATCACCGCACTCGGCACGGGCATCAAGGACGAGTTCACCATCGAGAAGGCGCGGTATCACAAGGTCATCATCATGACCGACGCCGACGTCGACGGTGCGCACATCCGCACGCTGCTGCTGACGTTCTTCTACCGACAGATGCCCGAGCTCATCGAGGCGGGCTTCGTCTACATCGCGCAGCCGCCGCTCTTTCGCGTCGCCAAGGGGAAGGAAGCGTATTACGCGTACGACCTGAAGGAGCGCGACGAGATCGCCAGGCGCATGGTGCCGGACGGCAAGACGGGACTCAACATCCAGCGCTACAAGGGACTGGGCGAGATGAACGCGGACCAGCTGTTCGACACCACGATGGATCCCAACACGCGCACGTTGCTCAAGGTGAACGTGGAGGATGCCGTCACAGCTGACGAGATGTTCCGCAAGCTCATGGGCGACGAAGTGGAACCCCGCCGCCAGTTCATCGAGGACAACGCGAAGTTCGCGAGCAACCTCGACATCTGATTGATGGCATACTACGACAGCAAGGCGGGGCGACCATTGCGTCGCCCCGCTTTGCGTGCCGGACCGTCAGGCCGCCGAGTGCGAACGACGCCCGCGACGCATGAATCCGAACAGGGCCAGCAGCCCCGGAGCGAACAGCGCCAGCGTGGCCGGCTCCGGCGCCGCCGTGACGCCACCACCACCACCACCACCACCACCACCACCACCACCACCGCCACCACCGCCACCACCGCCACCACCGCCACCGCCGGGCGTGCCGCAATCGGTCGAGATCACGTTCGTGTCCATCGTCACCGCCGCTTCAAGCGCGATCGCGCGCCCGCACACGATGCTGGCGCCCGTAGTCAGCGCAATGCTCTGGTCAGCGATAATGCTGCCGAGGAACGACGTCGTGGTGCCCAGCGTCGCCGAGCTCCCGACGTTCCAGTGGACGCCGGGGCCCAGGAGCCCGTTCAGCGCGGAAACCGACGACCCGCTTGCCGTCGTCAGCGCCGTCCCGATCTGGAACACGAACTGCGAATTCTGGTTGCCCAGAAAATCGAGGAACAGGCTGCCCGTCAGCTGCGCGATCGAGGCGAAAAAGTATACGCCCGGCACGAGCGTACGGTTGCCGAGATCCTGACCTGTCAGGTCCATGGTGAAGGGCAGCGCGGCCAGCGCGATGTACGCCGCGCGTGCATCACGCTGCGCCTGCTGCGCGACGCCGTCGGTCTGGTGGACCGTTCCGGTGAGCGTGATGCTCCCAAGGCCGGTTATCGCGGTGCCCGCGTAGACGCCGAGATCTCCCCTGATGGTCGTCGGTCCGGTATTCGTCACGGTGGACGCTCCCAGCACACCGAACTGCTGCGCCGAGCCAAGGATGGTTTGCGCCGACAGCGGTGACGGCGCGCCGAGGAGCAGGATGGAAAGCGCGGCCAGCCCGGCGCGATGAACTCGCGCGTCGGCCGTAGTGCGGCATTGCATCATGTAATCGCCTCTTGCCGCGGCGGTGGACCTCTCAGCGCATCCGGAGTTGGGTGCGTGCGGTGCCTGGCGAGCCACGCGCGCGCTCGCCGCGGGTGAGTAGGGATTGTGCGCGGCGCTGCGTGCAGCAGGCAAGATGCGGACCGCTTTGCATGGCATCATGGCGCGTACTGCGCTGCGTTCGTGACGAAATGCGGCCCAGAAGCAGCACACGGCGCGAACATTTGCGACCATGCTCGTGTATGAGCGGCGAACGCGTCACTCGCACGCTCACCTTCATCGAGACTCTCATCATGCGCCGTATACTCGTTCTCGCAGTGGCCATCGCGCTCTCGGCGTGCTCCATGGACGCCACCTCGCCCTCCGGGTCCGTGGAAGGCACGTACACGCTGCGCACCATCAATGGCCAGTCGCTGCCCTACACCTTCTCCACCGGGCTCACGCTGTCCAGCGAGCAGCTCACGCTCCATCGGGACGGCACGTACGATGACGTGTCGCGCTACGCGGACGGCAGCACCGGCATCGACCAGGGCTACTACACCAACTACAACGGCGCCATCACGTTCGACAGCAACCGGACGTCGGCCGTGTACCAGGGCTCGGTAAGCGGCAATGTGCTGACCGAGATCGTGAACGGCTACACGCAGACGTTCCAGAAGAACTGACGTCCGCGCGCGCAACGCGAGGGCCGGCGCTCAGGACGAGAGTCGCCGGCGCTCCGCGCTCCGCTCCGGCGCGTCCACCCAGCGCAGCATTCCAGTCTCGTGCTGCACGAGCTGACCGCAGTGGCCGATCGTCTCGCGCACGACCGACGCGGCGCGTGCCCACCCCGTGCGCAGCGTGCCCGACGTGCCGACCCGCACCGCCGCGGCGAGGTGCTTCGACACGACGAGCAGCGTCGCGCAGACGGCAAGGTCGTACGGCTGGCCCGCCGTGTTGCAGCGGCGCACGGCGCGACGCGCGCCACTCGCGCTCACGCGCGCGAGGACCCCGGAGCCGGCGCGGCGCTCGAGTGTGAAAGGGTCTCCCGCCTGGCCAAGGAATGCATTGCCGTTGAAGGCAATGCGGCCAACGTCGAGGACGAGGTGACCCAGTCCTTCGGGGCCACGCAGCATTGCCAGCGCGTCACCCGATCGATCGCGCTCGAGCTGGCGACTCGCGGCGTGGAGGACGAGAAGGACATCGCGTCGGAGGGCATGCCACACCTGCTCGTCGATCTCGGCGGGAAGTATCCAGGCATGCACGAAACCATCGTCGGTTCGCATGCGAGTAAGGATGCGCCATGCATCGCCGTTGCGCGGTGACTCGCGTCACGCCCCCGGGTCGATCACCGCCTTCTGGAGTGTGAGCACAAACGTCGAGCCCACACCATACTCGCTCGTCACCGTGAGGCTGCCACCCATGGCATTCGCCAGGTCGCTGCTGATCGCGAGGCCCAGGCCCGTGCCCTCGTGCGTCGTGGTGAGTGAGCGTCCCACCTGGATGAACGGCTGGAAGATCGCGTCCAGGTCATCCTCTGGAATGCCGATTCCGGTATCGCGTACCCGCAGCTCCACGGTCGGTCCACAGTCTTCTACCTCGACCTCGATGGTGCCACCTGGCTCCGTAAACTTCACCGAGTTGCTGAGCAGGTTGAGGAGGATCTGCTCGACCTTCGCGCGATCGGCGTGGACGGGTGCCACCTCGATGACCGAGCGCACCAGTGCGAGCCGCTTCGCCAGCGCCTGTGGCTCGATCATGGGAAGGACGAGATCCACCACGGCGCGGACGGAGACGCCACGCATGTCGTAGACGAGCTGGCCGGCCTCGATCCGGCTGAAATTCAGGATGTCGTTGATGATGGAGAGCAGGTGCTTCTCGCTCCGCACGATGCGGTCGAGATACTCGCGCTGCAGATCGGAGACGGTGCCGCCGACCCCGGACAGCAACAGGTCGGCGTAGCCGGCGATGGCGTTGAGCGGTGTCCGAAGCTCGTGGCTCATCGCCGCAAGGAACATGGCCTTGGCACGATTGGCCTCTTCGGCGGTGGCAAGACGTCTGGCGTCGGCGATCGCGCGATCTTCCCCTTCCTTTCGTTCGGTGAGATCGCGCGTCACCTTCGCGTAACCGACGAGCAGTCCGCTGGCGTCGCGAAGCGCCGTGATCACGACATTGGCCCAGAAGCGCGAACCGTCCTGGCGGTAGCGCCAACCCTCGTCCTCGATGCGACCGTCACGTTCCGCCACGTCGAGCTCGTTCTCGGGCCTCTTGGCCCTCCGCTCCGCATCGGAATAGAAGACCCGGAAGTGCTTGCCGATGATCTCGGATGCCGTGTAGCCCTTGAACCGCTCCGCGCCCGCGTTCCAGCTCAGTACATGTCCCTCTGTGTCGAGGGCAAAAATGGCATAGTCGCGGACGCTCTCCACGAGCAACCGGTACAGGCCGTCGCCCTCGCTCGACATGCTGCCGACGGACGTCGCCTTCGCAAACACGGCGGCGTTGTTCGCTGCATGCTCGGAGGTGACAATCGGCGACGCCGGCGCCGAGACACGTCGCGGAGGGTCCCCCGGTTCGCCGGGCGCCTGCTTCGTCACAGCCATTTCAAGCGTCGCAGCCAGAGCATCAGCGAGACGCCCACCAGCAGCTGCACGCCGAACAGGATCTCGAAACCGTACGGATGTTGCGCCAACGGGATGCGCTCGAAGTTCATGCCGTACACGCCCGCAATCACCACAAAGGGCACGCTGAGCGCACCGACCGTGGCGAGTCCCTTCGACACCGCGCCCAATCGATTTGACACCTGGGTGAGGTAGCTGTCGAGTGTGCTGCTCAGCAGGTCGCGATAGCTATCGAGCGCATCCGTGATGCGCAGCATGTGATCGTAGATGTCGCGGAAGTAGAGCTGCACTTCCACTGGCAAAAATGGCGATGGTCGCATCGTCAACTGGCTCAACACCTCGCGCTGCGGCGCGAGATACCGCCGCAACGTGATCACCAGCCGCTTGACCTTGAAGATCTCCTGCAGCAATTCCTCGTCGAACTGGCCGAACACGCGCTGCTCCAGGTCATCCACGAACTCGTCCAGCCGGTCGAGCACGGGGAAATAGGCATCGATGGCACCGTCGAGGACGAAATGCGCAACCCGGGCCGGTCCCCGCTCCAGCAGGTCCTGATTGTGCTCGAGTGACCCAAGCAGCTTCTCCACGCTCGGCAACTGAACGAGGTGCGCACTGACGATCGCGTGCTTCGTGACGAAGATGGTGAGATTCGCCGTCTCCAGGTCGTACGGATCCTCCGTCTCCTCAATGAAGGCGACGACGCGTGCGATCACGAGAAGAAAGGTCGGATACTCGTCCACCTTGACGCGACTGTTGCCGTTGCACGCGTCCTCGATGGCCAGCGGGTGGAAGTGGAATACGTCCTTCAACAGGGCGGCCTGCTGCGGATCGGAGACGTCCAGGTCCACCCAGAGCACGCCTTCGCCGCTCGCCACGGCCGCCTTCAACGCGGAAATGCCCAGCGATTCCTCGCACGAGCCGTCGGGCCGGCGGTACACCGACCGTGGCGGCATGTGTATGGTCGCTACCGGGGCAGACTTGCGCGCGCGTTTCGTAGGCATGGCAGACGCTAGCGAGACTGCGCGCTGTGCGGTAGGTGCCAGACTCGCCGCGGTCCGCGTTCTCGCGAGACGTGTCAGCTGCGATAGTAGTGCTGGATACAACTGAGCACCGCGCGCTCCGCTACGATGACGTTGTCGCCATCGATGGCGTCCGCGATGACCTCCTTGGCGTCGATCAACGTGCGCTCCGGCGGCCGTCCCTGCGCGTGGAGCGCTCGACAAAAACGCGCGGCCGCGGCCTCGACGTCACCGACCTTCGAGCGCTCGTGGAGCGACGCGACCAGCGCGGAGTGAAACTCTCCTCGCGCACGAGCGACTCGATCGTCGATCGGCTCGATCTCATTCGATGGTTCCATCACCACTCCCGACATGTTTTGCGATATGGGACAGCATGAAGGAAGGCAGTTTTCGTTCCAGCAGCATTGCTCGTGGTCGGTCGGCGCGGCAACTCTTCGTTCCGGCCGGTGTATGGTCAAAATGCGAATGGTCATAGCGCGTTGTCTGGCGTTCACCTCGCTCGCCTGCGCGACGAATGTCGCGAGCGCGCCACCGAACATGCCGCAAGCAGCGCCAGCTCCTGTGTCCGCGGAGAGCGCGGCAGGCGCGGAGATCGTGGAGCGCACCAATGCGGAGCGCGCGAGACGTGGCCTGGGCGCGCTGGCTCGAAATGCCAGCCTCATGCGGGCGGCGCAAATCCAGGCGGGACAGATGGCCGCGCAACGCAAGATGGCGCACGACCTGCCAGGCGCCGAGTATCCGTCGCTCTCCTCTCGCCTGGGCGCCGTGGGCTACAAGATGAGGGCGTCGGGCGAGAATGTCGCCGAAGGACACCCGACCGCGACAGCCGTGGTGGCGGGATGGATGACGTCGCCGCCGCACCGCGAGAACATCATCTCCACGCGATTCACCGAGATGGGCGCTGCCGTCGCCACTGGATCGAACGGCAGGCGGTACTACGTGCAGGTCTTCGCGCGACCGCGCTGAGAATCGGCCAACCTAGGCGCGACGTGCTTCGCCGCGCGCGAGTGCGAGTAGCTGCTTCCCGAACACGACATGCAGCCCGAGCAGCGCGAGCAGGACGCCGGCGACCGAGAACCATGAAATGAAGCGCAGTGTCGGGTCCATGCCGGCCGTGGACGTGGGCCGCGTGATGAACACGAACAGCGCGAACACGGTGGCGATGCCCCCACAGGCGGCGAACGCACCGAGTCCGGCAAGCTTGGCGATTTTCGGGGGCATCGCGATCCTCATTGGGCGAAGTGATGTCGTCGTCCTTGCATCCTATCGCGATGACGATGCCAGTGGCAAGCGCTAGGCGTCCAGCACCTCGACGCCCGCCGCGGTAACCCGGTGCGACACGAGCTGAAGCGGAGGATCCGCCTCGTCCGTGATGAGGATCGCGGTGCGCAGGGTCGCACGTCCGCTGTCCACGCCGGCTCGGTCGCGCGCGAAGATGGTCGCCAGCGGTTCGCCCTGCTCCACCCAGTCGCCTGGACGCGCCGTAATCACGAACCCGACCGACAGGTCGAGCTTGTCGTCCATCTTGCTGCGCCCGCCGCCCAGCGCCGCGATGCCGCGGCCAATCGCGCGCGGTTCCACTCGCGCCACGAAGCCGCGCCGAGGCGCCGCGAACAGCTCCACTTCCGCCGCTTGCGGCAGGAGTGCCGGATCGTCCACCACGGCCGGATTCCCTCCCTGCGCCTCGATGATCCGTTGAAAGTGTTCCGCCGCATGCCCGGTCGAGATCTGCTTTTCCATCACGCGCATGGCGTCCTGCCGCGATTTTGCGCCCGCCAGCATCAGCATCTCCGCGCCGAGGGCGTACGTCACTTCCATGAGGTCGGCTGGTCCTTCGCCGCGCAATGCCAGCACGGCCTCTTCCACCTCGAGCGAATTGCCGCAGGCGCGGCCGAGCGGCCGGTCCATCGCCGTGATGAGCGCCACCACCGGGCAGTTGTGGTCGGCGCCGAGGTCGATCATGTTCTGCGCCAGCTCGAGTCCGCGCTCGAGCGCTGGCAGGAACGCACCCGAGCCTCGCTTCACGTCGAGCACGAGTCCGGTGAGACCCTCCGCGAGCTTCTTGCTCATGATGCTCGCGGCGATGAGCGGAATCGACTCCACGGTGCCGGTCGCGTCGCGCAGCGCGTACATCTTTCGATCTGCGGGCGCGATCTCCGCCGTCTGCCCGATGAGGACACAGTTGAGCGTTTCCAGCAGCTGCTTCGCGGTGTCCAGCGACAGGTTGGTCTCGAAGCCGGGAATGGCCTCGAGCTTGTCGAGCGTCCCGCCCGTGTGACCCAACCCTCGACCCGACATCATTGGCACCGTGATGCCGATCGACGAGATGAGCGGCGCTAGCACGATTGATACCTTGTCGCCGACGCCGCCAGTGGAATGCTTGTCGATGCGCGGCCGGTTCAGGTACGCCAGATCGAGCGTGTCTCCACTGCGCAGCATCGCGTCGGTGAGCGCGTGCGTCTCGCCGCGATCCAGCCCGCGGAGAAAACACGCCATGAGGAACGCTGCCATCTGGTAGTCGGGGACGTGGCCCGCGGCATAGGCATTCGCCAGCGCTCGCCACTCGCCGGGCTCGATGTGTCCGCCATCGCGTTTTCGCTCGATTAGTCTTAGAGCGAGCATCACGTCACCTGTTCCCGGTCACACACCCGCATGTCCGTGCCTCTCATCGTGATGTTCCGCGTCGGCGCCCGCGTGTCCAGCGCCATCGCGTTCGTCGTCCTCGCTGCTGCCCCCGCCCCGCTCATGTCGCAAGGCGCCGGCGAGCATGTCGCGCTGGGCGACCGCGATTACGTCGCGCTGAATGGGCAGGGTGCGCTCCGGCACTACGAGGAGGCGCTCAAGGCCGACCCCAATGCCTACGACGCGCTGCTCAAGGCAACGCGAGCTGCCGTCGACCTGGGAGAATTCAACGACGACACGAAGGAACGCGACCGCCTGTACACGCTGGCTGAACAATATGCACGTCGCGCCGTGGTCGCGAACGCAGGCGATGCCGAAAGTCACTTCGAGCTTGCGCGCGCACTCGGGCGCAAGGCGCTGTCCGTGAGCGCTCGCGAGCGCGTGCAGTACGCGACCGACGTCCACGCGCAGGCCATGGAGGCGCTGCGGCTCAATCCGACGCATCCGGGCGCGCTGCACGTGATGGGGATGTGGAACTACAACGTGATGCAACTGAACGGCATCGCGCGCTTCCTCGCCCGACGTTTTCTCGGTGGCAAGGTCTTCGACTCCGCGAGCTGGGACGAGGCGCAACGCTACATGGAGGAGTCCGTCGCGCACGACCCACTGCGCATCGTGCACCATCTCGACCTCGCTCGCGTGTACGCGGCGAGAGGCAGCGTGGACCGCGCGCGCGAACAGTACGCGCTCGCCACGCGCGGCACGCCCTCGGACTACAACGACCGGCGCTACCAGGCCGAGGCGGCGGACGAGCTCACCCGCCTGCGATAGCGCGGTCGCTCGGCCCGACGCTACGCGTCGTTCACCTCCAACTGAACCTCCCGCGCGAGCGACTTGCGCTGGGCGCGGCGTGCGCGGCGGCGGCGGAGCGAGTCCGACGCACCGTGCAACTCATCCTGGAGGTCGAGCCAGGCGCTGCGGCTTCGCCGGCCGAGCATGCGCGACGCGCGCCGGGCATACCGGGTGATGTCGGCGCGGGATTCGTCACCCGCTTGCGGGGCAGTGAGCAGGGCGACCCCCGCCCCCACCGCGATGCCGAGCGCCAGGCCTGCGCCGAAGATGGCAAGCTGGTGCCAGTCGGTGGTCGGTTCGGCCCGCGGGCTGGCCGGCCGCGGTGGATTGGCGCTTCGGGGAGGTCGAGTTCCTGCGGGACCGGCGTAGGACATTGGGCTGCTCGTGTGGAAGGGGTCGCTGGTTTGGAACTTGCGTGCCTGACCTGATGGTGGTGATCGGTATGTCTGCCTCCCCGGCCTGGGCCTCGACACCAATGTTGGCGGCGAGGCGCAGGGGTGTCGTGCCGGGACCCCTTGGTGCCTCGTCGCTCACCTGCGATGCATCATTCGATTCTCACGTGACACGCGGTAAGAGGCCATGCATGGCTAACAAGGGCAAGACCGTCCTGCTCGTCGAGGACAACGAAGACAACCGCATCGTCTATTCCACGATTCTCCGCCACTTCGGTTATGAGGTGATCGAGGCGCTGAATGGCGAGGAAGGCATCGCGAAGGCGCGGGCGGAGAAGCCGGACCTCATCCTGATGGACATCTCCATCCCGATCATCGACGGATGGGAGGCCACGCAAGTCCTCAAGCACGACCCAACCACACGCGATATTCCGATCATCGCATTGACGGCGCACGCCTTGGCGTCGGATCGCGAAAAGGCGATGGAGGTCGGCTGCGATGGCTATCTGGCCAAGCCATGCGAGCCGCGCGCCGTTGTGGCGGAAGTGCAACGATTCCTCGGCAAGGACGCCGCGCACAATGCCAGCTGATCGGCCTTCGCCAGAGGCTCCACTCTCCGAACCGACGACGTGCATCCTCATCGTCGACGATCACGAAGACAACATCGAGGTCCTGAGGGTCCGGCTGGAGAACTGGGGCTACGCTACCGCGTCCGCCTACAACGGCCACGATGCACTGGCGTACGTCACTGCCACTCCGCCCGATCTCATCCTGCTCGACGTGATGATGCCGGAGATCAGCGGCATCGAGGTGGCGCGCCTGATCAAGGGGAACAAGGCGCTGCCGTTCATCCCCATCATCATGCAGACGGCGCTGGACTCCACCGAGGACAAGGTCGAAGGTCTCGAGGCCGGCGCGGACGACTATATCACCAAGCCGATCGACTTCGCTGAGCTCAAGGCGCGGCTGCGCTCCATGCTGCGCATCAAGCGCTTGCAGGAAGCGCTGGAGGAGCGTGAGAAGGAGTTGCTCGAGGTGAACGAGCAGCTGCGGCACATGTCGCAGACGGATGCGCTCACGGGGCTCGACAACCGCCGACATCTCAACGAGCGTATCGACGAGATGTTCGCGCACGCCAAGCGCCTGCACGAGCCATTTTCCGTCGTCATGTGCGACCTGGACAAGTTCAAGAGCGTGAACGACACCTACGGACACCAGGCCGGCGACGAGGTGCTCAAGCAGCTCGCAGCGCTCCTGCGGGAAGAAGCGCGTGAGATCGATCGCGTCGGTCGCTACGGCGGCGAGGAGTTCATGCTGCTGTTGCCGGGTGCGGAACTGGACGACGCCGTCGCGTTCGCGGAAAGGGTGCGGAAACGGATCGAGGGGCATACATTCACCTTCCCGGGCGGGACCCTCACGCGCACGTCGAGCTTTGGCGTGGCCGGCTGGCCCCACCCCAGGATCAGGGAGTGCGACGACCTGGTCCGGACCGCGGACGACGCGCTGTACGTCGCCAAGGAGACGGGCCGCAACAAGGTCATCCGCTTCGATGGCGACGAGTTCAACGCGCACCAGGCCGCTCACGATGGAGACACAGATCGACCCGACTTCAGCGCCGCCGACACCGACCGAGGGGTCGCTCCCGGCTGACGACATTGCCCACCTGCGCGGCCAGGTCGCGGAGCTCCAGCGCGAACGCGATCGACTCGCCGCCATCGTGGACATGCTGCAGGACGTGTCGGCGTCGCTCCACTTCGTCGACGTGCTCCAGACCATCGCGCGCAAGCTCGGCGAGACGTTCGGGCTGGACCGCTGCGCGATCTTCCTCTCCGGCGACAAGGATGAGGTGCGCCTCGTTGCGAGCTACGAAGATCCTACGATTCGCAACCTCGTCGTGGATCTCAACCGCTACCCGGAGCTCAAGCGCGCGTTCGAGAGTGGCGAAACGGTGTTCATCCCCGACGCGGCGAATGATCCGCTGCTGCGCAGCATCAAGTCGACGCTCGACTCGCGCAACGTCCGCTCGATCATCGTCGTACCCATCCGGTGGGAAGGCACGGTGATCGGCGCGATCTTCCTCCGCACCGAGCGCGAGGCCGAGGCGTTCAGTCAGGCAGACGTCAAGTTCTGCCAGACGGTATCGTCGCTCACCGCCAAGGCACTGCGCAATGCACATCGCTTCGAGACGCTGCTCAACAGCCAGCAAGACGTGGAGATCACGCGTCGCAAGGCGGAGCTGCAGCGCGTCGCCCTCGTGGGCTTCATGCGTCGGTTGCTCGACCGCTATGCGCGGGGCGAGGAGCAGAGCTGGGCGGAAACGCTGCTCCCAAAGGCAGCGGACGAGGAACTGGAGCGGCTCGTGACCGTGGCGATGCAGGTGCTCGAGGAAGAAGCCAAGGGCTGAGCGCCGCAACCGTATGTCATTCGATCCTCGCGCGGTCCGCGCCGCCGAGCTGCGCACGCTGCTCCAGCAGGCGTCGCTCGACTACTACCAGCTCGACCAGCCCACGATCTCGGACGCGGAGTACGACCGCGCCTTTCGCGAATTGCAGGGCATCGAGCGCGACTTTCCGGAACTCCGCACGGCGGACTCGCCCACCATGCGCGTGGGCGCCGAGCCGGCGAGTGCGCTGGCCAAGCACGCCCACCTGGTGCCGATGATTTCACTCGGCAATGCGTTCGACGAGGTGGAGCTGGGCGAGTGGGAGGAGCGCGTTGCGCGCCTCATTGGCGAGGACGCAAAGCGCGTCGGGTACGCGACGGAGCTCAAGATCGACGGCGCCGCGGTGAGCCTCACCTACGAGGATGGCGTCTTCACGGTGGGCACCACGCGCGGCAACGGCATTGTCGGGGAAGACGTGACGGCCAACCTGCGCACGCTGCGCGACATCCCCCTGAGGCTGCGGGGTGATGACGTCCCGCCGCTGCTGGAAATTCGCGGTGAATGCTACCTGCCGTTCAGCCTGTTCGAGAAGTTGAACGAGGAGCGTGTGGCCGCCGGCGAGCCCGTGTTCGCGAATCCGCGCAATTCCGCGGCGGGTTCACTTCGCCAGCTCGACCCGGCGATGACGGCGCAGCGTCCGCTGCGATTCTTCGGCTACGCCGTCGCGCTGCCGCAAGGCGCCGTTGTGCCTTTCCAGACGCAGTGGGAATTGCTCGACACGCTGGCGCGCTGGGGCATCCCCGTCGCGCCCAACCGGCACCGCTGCGCCACGCTGGCTGAGGTGCACGCGTGGGCGCACGATGTGGAGCATCGGCTGCGCGCGGAGCTCGACTTCGCCATCGACGGCGGTGTCATCAAGATCGACTCGCTGCGTCTCCAGGATGAGCTGGGCGTGGTGGGCGGGCGCGAGCCGCGCTGGGCGATTGCGCGGAAGTTCGCGCCGGACATCGCGGAAACGCGGTTGCTCGCCATCCAGGTGAACGTGGGCCGCACGGGCTCACTCAATCCGTTCGCGATGCTCGAGCCGGTGGAGATTGGCGGCACCACCGTGAAGCTCGCGACGCTGCACAACTTCGACCTCATTCGCGCCAAGGATCTGCGCCAGGGCGACGTGGTGCTGGTCAAGCGCGCCGGCGACGTCATTCCGCAGGTGATCGGACCGATTCCCGAGCGACGCGATCCTGATCATCCGTCACCGGTAACTGACGTGCCCACGCACTGCCCCTCGTGCGGCACGCCGGTGCAGCGCGACGAGGAGGAAGTCGCGATCTACTGCCCGAACGTCGCGTGCCCGGCGCGGCAGCTCGAGGCGTTGGTGCACTTCGCCTCGCGCGGCGCGATGGACATTCGCGGCCTGTCATACGCCCGCATCGAGCAGCTGATCGTCGCGGGCATGGTGCACGACGTCTCGGACCTGTACGCACTCACGAGCGAGCAGCTGACGCAGCTCGAACGCTTTGCGAGCAAGTCGGCGGACGCGCTCATCGACGCCATCGCAACATCAAAGGCACAGCCACTCTCGCGTGTCCTCGTGGGTCTGGGCATTCGCCATGTGGGGCAGACGGTGGCGCAGTTGCTCTCGCGACACTTCGGCACCATGCAGGCGCTGTCCTCGTCAACCGTGGACGACATTCTCGCACTACGCGGCATGGGCGACACCATCGCGCAGGCGGTGGTGGCGTACTTCGAGGACACGACTGCCACAGCGCTGGTGCGGCGACTCACCGCGCACGGGCTCACCATGACGGAGCCGGTCTCTGTCGCGGCGGGCGGCGCGTTCAAGGGCATGACGGTCGTCGTCACCGGTACTTTGCCCACGTTGTCGCGCACGCAAGCCACGCAACTGATCGAATCGCAGGGCGGCCGCGTGACGAGCGGCGTGTCGAAGGCGACATCATTCGTCGTCGTGGGCGACGACGCCGGCAGCAAGCTCGAAAAGGCAACGCAACTTGGGGTCGAGACAATCGACGAGGCCGAACTCATCCTTCGCGCCGAGGCGTGACGCATTTGGCGCTCATGCCGTCAACACCACAGACTATCGCATGACTACGGGAGAAGGCATGGATCTCACGGGCAGCGGAATGATCGCGATCACGCACGACTCGTTGGCGGCGCTGCGCGCTGCGTTGCTGCGCGATACGGGCTACGCCGCGTTCGGCTATCTCCAGGAGGCCGGCTATGCGGGCGGCGGCGCACTCTTCGAGGCGTTTCGCAGTTGGTTGGCAGTGCGGGGTGCCACCGAGCCAGAGACGCTGAGCCTCGTGGACTTTCAGGAGCATGCCGCGGATTTCTTTCGCGAATGCGGCTGGGGCTCGCTGGTGGTCGGCGAGCTGCACGAGACGGTCGCGACGCTCGACTCGCCCGACTGGGGCGAGTCCTCACCGGGCGCCGGCCTGGCGCATCCGGGATGTCACCTTTCGTCCGGGATGTTCGCGGACTTCTTCGGGCGGCTGTCCGCTGCACCCCTCGCCGTCATGGAAGTGGAATGCCGCTCGGCGGGCGGAGATCGCTGCCGGTTCCTCCTCGGCAGCACGGACGTGATCCAGGCGGTCTACGATGGGATGAGCGCGGGCACTGCCTACGACGAGGCTGTCGGCGCGGCGGCCTGACGACGTCGATCGTCTCAGCGTCCAGCATCGCGTTGGCTTCTCTTCGTTCGTCGGCAGCGCGCGTGGCGCTCAATGGCGTGAGAAGACTTTTGACTCCGCGTCGATCGGCTCACATCCGCACGATCCGCGTCAAACCTCTGGCCTGTCCGCGACGCATTGACGCTCGCTGGCCAACACGGAGGTGATCGGTCCCGGATCGCCTAACCGCCGATCGTCTCCCGATACAGCGGATTCGGCACGAGCTCACCCTGAAAGAGCACCTCGCGGTCCCACGGCAACACGATCGTGCTCTCAGTGGCGAGCGCGTGGAAATCCGGTTCGTACGGACCCGTGCGGAACGCGACCGCCGTCCTGACCTCACGCGCGCCGCCATCCTGGATCGCGCTGACCGCCAACCGCATTGTCGCGCCCGAGTCGCACGTTTCGTCCACCACCAGCACGCGGCGCCCCTTCACCGCCGCCGGCGCCGCGCCGAAGACTTCCGGGCTCTTGCGTGGCTCGTCCGACTGGTAGCGCCGGCTCACCACGATCGAGTGGAACTCACGGTCCAGGATCGCTGCGATCACCGCGCCGGGGACCACGCCCGCTGTGGCGATGCCCACGATGATCTCGGGGTCGTAGGAGCGCACGACCTTGAGGGCGAGTGCGCGAGAGAGTTCTCCGAACATCGGCCATTCGACCTCGAAGACCCCCTTGCTCTGCTCGTCCGTCGTCCGGCGTTGTGACATGATGCTCCATGAAGTGGGTGCGCCCACGGTGAAGCTAGCCCACCGTGTCGGACACAGTAAGCACGTCTCGTGCGCGGACGCCCGCGTGCGCCACGGCGCGCGTCCGAGAATTGTTGTTGTACCCCCTGCGCCGCGGAATTAACTTTGCCCTTCAAACGGGCTTGCCGGCCGCTGCTGAGCGCCGTCGCTTTTCCCTCCTTCCGCTGCGCATCGCATGTCCTGGTTGAGCCGTCTGCTCGGCGGCAAGTCGGACGCTAGCCTCAAACCGATGCGCCTCGATTATCTCAACGAGGCGCTCGCCCTGGAACGTCAGGGCGATTTCGACGCTGCGCTCACGTCGTACCGGCTGGCACTTCGAGATCATCCCAACGACCCGCGCATCCTGCAAAACATGGCGATCGCCTTCTCGCGCACCGGTCGTCTCGAGGACGCCGTGCGCGCGTACCGCCGGTCGCTGGAACTCGACCCACAGCTCGCTGGCGCGCACTACGGACTGGCATTCCTCCAGCTCAAGCGCGGTGATACCGCTGAGGCCGTGTCCCATCTCCAAGCCTTCCTCGACGCGCCGCCCGCCGGCACCGAGGCAGACCGGTGGGTTCGTCATGCCCGCCAGACGCTGGAAGAGCTGAAGTCGGCGCGCGCCGAGCAGGCTCAACAGCCCGACCACCCCGAGGCATAGTGGGAACCGTCCTCGCCATCGTCAGCCAGAAGGGAGGCGTCGGGAAGACGACGACCGCCATCAACCTCGCCAGCGCACTAGCGCGCCGCGGCCGCAAGACGCTGCTCGTCGACGTCGATCCACAGGGGGCGGTGCGCCACGGCATCGGTCTCACGGGCGCGGCGCATCCGGCCGGCCTGTCAGACGTGCTCATGGGCACGCACGAGTTGCCGGACGTCGTGCTCCCCACGCCGTTGCCGTGGCTTCGCGTCCTGCTCGCTGGCACTGTCGCTGATGCGGGGGAGCACGAGACGTATCACGAGCAGGTGGCCGGATCGCCGAAGCTGGGCGAACTGTTCGCGCGCGCGCGGAGTCGCGGCTATATCGTGGTCGTGGACACACCACCGGGACTCGGCGCTATCACTCGGCGCGTGTTGTCGTTCAGTCAGCACGTCATCGTGCCGCTCCAATCCGAGCCGCTCGCGCTTCAGACCACGACGCAGATCCTTCGCGCGATCCGTGATGCGAAGGTCGGGAATCCCGAGCTGTCACTCGACGGCATTCTGCTCACGATGGTCGAAGAGGGCAACGCAGTGTCGCAGCGCGTGGCGTCCTACGTGCGCGAGCAGCTGCCGGCGGAGCTGTTGATCGACGTGGCCATCCCGCGCACCATGGCGTCCATCGACGCCTTTGCAGCGGGCCAGCCAGTGGTCCTCCGCTCGCCTGACGATCTCGCGTCGAAAGCGTACGAGCGACTCGCCGACATCCTGGAACCGAAGCTGGCATGAGCGCACTCGGTCCCCGCGTCCTGGCCGCGTCCGCAGCGCTCGCCGTCGCCATTGCCTGCGGTGACGTCCCCACGAGTGCCGACGGCATTGCGTACATCACGCCGGTCGTGCTTCCATCAATGGCGGTGGTGGCCGGTGACACGTTGCGCGACAGCCTTGGACGCGTGGCGCCGGTGCGCGTCTTCGCAATCGGCGCCGCCAACGACACCATTCCCACGACACCGAGTTTCATCGTGACGTCGCTGCCCGCCGGTGTGACGATCAGCCCAACCGGCATTGTCGTCGCGCTCGACTCACCGCGTACCGTGCAGTTCGTCGGTCGCATCGGCGAGCGGCTGCAGACCACGACGGCTGTGCTGGAGGTGGTGGCGCAGCCCGATTCCATGGCGAGGACCGGCACGGTCGATTCGCTCGCGCTGGCGGTGGAATCGAGCCCGCTCCAGGTTTCCGTCACCGGCCTGCGGCGAGGCACGCGTGTGCCGGTGCGCGGCATCGTGGTGCGCTACCAGATCACGAACGTGTACCCGGCGCAGCCCGTCAACGACTCAACGGTGATCTTCCTCATAGGGCTGCGTGGCAACCGCACGCGCGCCGTGGACACCACGGACCAGAGCGGCGTCACGAGCCGGACGATCAGCGCCAGCGTGCTGCAGGGCATCGATTCCGTCGTGGTGCAAGCCACCGCGACATCACTCCGCGCGCTGCCACTCGGCGGCAGTCCCGTGCGGTTCGTCCTCCCCATCAAGAAGGGGACCTGAGCTCATGCAAGCGTCCGGCGGACCACGCAGCACGGGGCCCGGCACACTGCCCCAGATGTTCTTCGAGGCGGTGAAGCGCCACGACAAGCCGGATGCGCTACAACACAAGGTGGGCGGCGTGTACCAGCCCATCTCCAGCCGCACGCTGGAGGAGCGCGTGCGTCGCGTGGCGCTCGGACTCCGAGAGCTCGGGGTACAGTCGGGCGATCGCGTCGCGATTTTGTCCGAGAACCGTCCAGAGTGGGCCATCGCCGACTATGCGTGCGTCACGTCCGCGCTTACGGACGTCCCGCTCTATCCGAACCTCACGCCCGAGCAGGCCGCGTACATCATTCGCGACTCCGGCTCGGTATCGATCTTCGTGAGCGATGAGGCGCAGGCGCAGCGCATTGCGTCCGTACGCGCGGCCTGCCCGTCGCTGCGCACGGTCATCACCTTCGCGAACGCGCGTCACGCCGGTGCGGACCACACGCTCGCCGAGATCGAGGCGCTAGGCACCACGGTCGATGACGCGACGCATCGCACCGCGTATCGCGCCGCCGCTGACTCGGTGAAGCCGGACGACGTCGCGACGCTGATCTACACGTCGGGCACGACGGGGGACCCGAAGGGCGTGATGCTCACGCACGACAACCTCTTCTCCAACGTGATGGCGTCGGCGTGCCAGGTGCCGTTCGAGGGGAACGACATCGGCCTCAGCTTCCTGCCACTCTCGCACATCTTCGAGCGCATGGCGGGGCACTATCTGATGTTCCACGTTGGTTGTTCCATCGCCTATGCGGAGTCGATCGATACGGTGCCCATCGACATGCAGACCGTGCGGCCGACGCTCGTACTCTCCGTGCCGCGGCTGTACGAGAAGATGTACGCCCGCGTGCTGGAGAACGCGCTGGCTGGTGGTGCCGCCAAGCGGCGCATCTTCTTCTGGGCGCGCGCCGTTGCCGAACAGTGGGCCGACGTGACGCTCGCCGGTGGCACGCCCGCTGGTCTGCTGGCGATCAAGTACCGCATCGCGCAGAAGCTCGTGTTCTCCAAGCTGCAGGCGCGCACGGGCGGTCGGCTGCGATACTTCGTGTCGGGCGGCGCTCCGCTGGCGCCGGAAATCAACAAGTTCTTCTACGCGGCGGGCCTCGTGATCCTCGAGGGCTACGGCCTCACGGAGACGTCGCCGGTGATCGCAGTCAACACACCCAAGGCATTCCGCATCGGCAGCGTGGGCAAGCCCGTGCCGGGCTCGGAGGTGATGATTGCATCCGACGGCGAGATCCTCACGCGCGGCCCGCACGTCATGAAGGGCTACTACAACAAGCCGGACGCCACGCGAGACGCGATCGACACCGAGGGCTGGTTCCACACCGGCGACATCGGGGAGCTGCGCGACGGCTATCTCTCCATCACCGACCGGAAGAAGGACATCATCGTTACTGCCGGCGGCAAGAACATCGCGCCGCAGCCGATCGAGAACACGATCAAGACGAACAAGTACGTCAGTCAGGCGGTGATGATTGGCGACAAGCGCAAGTTTCCCTCAATGTTGATCGTGCCGAACTTCGAGCAACTCGAAGCGTGGGCGAAGAGGAAGAACATCATCTGGACAGACCGCGCGCAGCTTCTCCGGATGCCGACGATTCAGGCGAAGATGGAGAAGGAAGTGATGGGCCGCGTCGCCGCCCTTGCCCACTACGAAATGCCAAAGAAGATCGGGCTCATCGAGAATGATTTTTCGCTCGAGAAAGGCGAGATGACGCCCACGCAGAAGGTCAAACGGCGAGTGGTGGACAAGAACTACAAGGCGATGATCGACTCCCTTTACGTCGAGTAGCCTCTCACCGGGAGATAGACACCAGCTGACCGACGGATTCGGCCACGACCTGGAGGTCGTCGCGGGCGAGTACGCGAAACCCGGTGCCGAGGGCGGTGTCGGCCGGGGCGACCAGCCTCCCTCCTTGCCGAAGAACTCTCCCAGCGTCCGCCAATAGTGCGGGGCCCGCGCTGCCATCCAGCACCATCCCATCGACGGAAAACGGGGTGAGCGGAAAACGGGAATCCATGAGTACAACTGCCAGGCGCTCTGTTTCCTGAACCGCATGCGCAGGATTCAAGGCAATCACTCGCGCCTCGGCGAGCTCGCTCACTCTCCTGCCCAGGTTGGCTGATTCGCCAGCCAGAACGACAAGCGCGTTCGGGTTCGTGAGCCCCATCAAGGCCGCGGCGCGTACTGAATCCTCTTCGATTCGATGATCGGATGAGTCCGCCGCGAAACGATGCAAGTCAAACGCGGGAGCCTGGCTCCCAGCGTCACTCCGCAGGTCTGCGACCCCTGCACTGATGGTGTAGTTCGAAGAACAGACTGGACACCCCAGTTTTCCCGCTATCACGAATCGGCCGTCCATCTTTTCGAACGCGGCAACAAGCCAGCTATCGGCGTGGGCTCGCGGACACCTGAGGATGTCAATGAACTCGATGAACACAGCGGGCCGCCGTCAGGTTCTCGACAGGCGAAGCTCGTCGATGTTCACCTCGTGTGGCTGGGTCAGCGCGTAAAGAACCGCGTTCGCCACCGCGTCGGTGCTCATCATCATGCTTCGGTCGGGTGGTTCGGACATTCCGGGAAAACGAATGCCATCCCAGATATCAGTATCCACTCCCGCCGGCGAAATCAGCGTCGCCCTTACGCCGCTTCCTCGCGTTTCTTCGCGCAGCACCTCGTGGATCGCGCGCATGCCGAATTTGGTGGCGGAATACGCGCCATTGCCCGCATAGATTGCCCGATCTGCGACCGAGCCGACCGTGACCACGTGGCCTGACCCACGCGAGCGCATATCGCCGAGGAATTCACGCAAGACGGCAAACGGCCCGATGAGATTCGTGTGGATCATCGCGCCGAACTCGGCTGGAGCCATCGCCTCAAGCGCGACGACGCGGAAGATTCCGGCGTTGTTGACGACAATGTCGGGCGCACCGCCGAATGCATCCCGCGCCCGTTGAGCCGCTTCCGCTGCGCCAGCTTCGTCGGACAGATCGGCATCGATAGCCATGGCGCCGCCGCCAATTCGCCCCGCGATCTCGTCGAGCGCGGAACGTGTTCGGGCAACCAGCGCCACGCGGGCACCGGCCGCACCGAGGACTTCAGCGATTCTGGCGCCGATGCCGCGCGATGCTCCTGTT
>JANOIJ010000147.1:0-41233 GCA_031407575.1 Gemmatimonadaceae bacterium
GCAGCTCGGGTTCTCCGACCGCCAGCTCGGCGACCTGCGCGGTGAGAAGGAAGACGACGTTCGCGCACGCCGGTGGAAGCAGGGCGTGCGTCCAGCCTACAAGATGGTGGACACGTGCGCCGGCGAGTTTCCGTCGGCGACGCCATACCTGTATGGCAGTTACGACGAGGAGAGCGAAGCGCCGCGTAGCGGACGGAAGTCGGTGGTCATCCTGGGCAGCGGTCCGAACCGGATCGGGCAGGGCGTCGAGTTCGACTACTGCTGCGTGCGCGCGGTGATGGCGCTGCGCGATCAGGGATACGAGACGATCATGATCAACTCGAATCCCGAAACGGTGTCGACCGACTTCGACACGTCGGACAAGCTCTACTTCGAGCCGCTGACGCTCGAGGACGTGCTCGAGATCGTCGATCGCGAGCAGCCCATGGGCGTGATCGTCCAGCTGGGCGGGCAGACGCCGCTGAAGCTGACGCGCGGCCTCGAGGCGGCAGGTGTGACCATCCTCGGCACGTCGCCCGATTCGATCGACGCGGCCGAAGACCGCCGACGGTTCGAGAAGATCGCGCGCGAAGTGGGGCTCACGCAACCGCCGAACGGCACTGCGACCAATGTGGAGGAGGCGCTCGAAGCGGCGGAGCGCATCGGCTATCCGGTGCTCGTGCGGCCGAGCTATGTGCTCGGGGGACGCGCGATGCAGATCGTGTACGACGCGCCGTCGCTCGAGGCCTACTTCGCCACGGCGGCGCGCGTGTCGGAGGAGCGTCCGGTACTGATCGACCTCTTCCTCGAGGATGCATTCGAGGTGGACGTGGATGCGCTGTCGGACGGGACGGACGTCGTGATCGGCGGCGTGATGCAGCACATCGAGGACGCGGGCATCCATTCCGGCGACTCCGCGTGCGTGCTGCCGCCATACATGATCGGCGAGCAGGATCTGAAGACGATGCGCGAGCAGACCGTCGCGATGGCCAAGGCGTTCAAGGTCGTGGGCCTGATCAACGTGCAGTTCGCGATCAAGGATGGCGTGGTCTACGTGCTCGAGGTGAACCCTCGCGCCAGCCGCACGATTCCCTTCGTTTCGAAGGCGATCGGCCTGCCGCTGGCGTCGTATGCGGCCCGCGTGATGTGCGGCGAGACGCTGAAGGAGATCGGTTTCACGGAGGAAGTCATTCCGCCGTTCGTCTCGGTGAAGGAAGCGGTGTTCCCGTTCAACAAGTTTGCCGGCACCGATCCGGTGCTGGGACCGGAGATGCGCTCGACGGGCGAGGTGATGGGCATTTCCGATTCGTTCGGCAGCGCGTTCGCGAAGGCGCAGCTGGCGGCGGGCAATGGCCTGCCGCTGGAAGGAACGATCCTCGTCACCGTCAACGACAACGACAAGGCGAAGGTCACGCCGATTGCGCGCCGCTTTCATGCAATGGGTTTCGCGCTCGTGGCGACGAGCGGAACGGCAAAGTATCTCCGCGCCCGCGGGATTCCCGTGAGCACGGTGTTCAAGGTGCACGAAGGACGTCCGAACTGCCTCGACCTCATCCTCAACGGTGACGTCCAGCTGCTCGTCAACACGCCGCTCGGCAAGCACGCGCAGACCGACGACTACACGATGCGCCAGGCGGCCATCAGGAATCGCGTCGCGTACACGACCACGCTTTCTGCGGCGAGCGCGGCGTCGGACGCCATCCTGTCCCTGCGGTCGCGCAAGTCCGCGGTACGGTCGCTTCAGGAGTGGCAGCAGGACATTCTCGACGCCGCGGGGCAGGCGACGTGAGTGTTCACGCGAGTGCGTTCGTGCACGAGTCGGCCTACGTGGATGACGGTGCCGCGATTGGCGCCGGCACCAAGGTGTGGCACTTCTGTCACGTGCTGGGCGGCGCCGTCATTGGCGAGCGCTGCTCACTCGGCCAGAACGTCGTCGTCATGAACGGCACGCGCATCGGCACGAACGTGAAGATCCAGAACAACGTGTCGATTTACGAAGGCGTGGAGCTGGAGGACGACGTCTTCTGCGGGCCGTCCATGGTGTTCACGAACGTGATGAACCCGCGCAGCCACGTCTCGCGCAAGAACGAGTACCGCCGCACGCTTGTGAAGCGCGGCGCCTCCATCGGCGCGAACGCCACCATCGTGTGCGGCTCCACGGTGGGCGAGTACGCGTTCATCGGCGCAGGCGCGGTCGTGTCCAGGGACGTTCCAGCATTCGGGCTCATGGTCGGCGTGCCTGCCCGCCGCGTGGGCTGGATGTGCCAATGCGGCGAGCGGCTTCCGGCGAGTGGCGCCGGTATGTGCTCCGTGTGCGGGTCCACCTACGAGTCGAACGAGGGCGCGGTGCGGCAATTGAGCGGTCCCAACCTGGAGACACATCCATGAGCGCCAGCGCCCCGATTGCCGGTCCGGTGCGCGTCGCACTGGTCGGATGCGGCCGCATCAGCAGGAATCACTTCGAGGCCATTGCGAAGGTGTCGGAGCTGGAGCTCGTGTCCGTGTGTGATGCCGTCGTGGATCGCGCGCGCGAAGCGGGCACCGCGTTCGGCGTGCCGGCGTTCACGTCGATCGACGAAATGCTGGCCACGGTACCGAGCCACCTGGTCGTCGTGTGCACGCCATCGGGCATGCATCCGCAGCACGGCATCACCGCGGCGCAGGCCGGCCGCCATGTGCTGACCGAGAAGCCGATGGCCATCTCGCTCGAGGGGGCAGACCGTCTCGTCCAGGCGTGTGATACCGCGGGCGTTCACCTGTTCGTCGTCAAGCAGAACCGCCTCAACCCGCCGATTCAGCTGCTGAAGCGCGCGGTGGACAAGGGACGCTTCGGGCGGATTTTCATGGCGAACACCACCGTGCGATGGACGCGTCCGCAGGACTACTACGACGCCGAGTCGTGGCGCGGCACCTGGGAGTTTGACGGGGGCGCGATCATGAACCAGGCGAGCCACTACGTCGATCTCATGCAGTGGCTGGTTGGCCCGGTGGAAAGCGTGATGGCCAAGACGGCGACGCAAGCGCGGCGCATCGAGGCCGAGGACTCCGGCGTCGCCATCCTGAAGTTCCGTTCCGGCGCACTCGGTGTGATCGAGGTCAACGTGCTCACCTACCCGCGCAACCTCGAGGGCTCCATCACGATCCTCGGCGAGCGGGGTTCGGTGAAGATCGGCGGCACGGCCGTGAACCGCGTGGAGCACTGGGCGTTCGACACGTATGACGACGACGACAAGCTCGTCGAGGCGGCAAACACGAGTCCACCAAGTGTCTACGGTTTCGGGCACGAGGGCTACTATCGCAATCTCCTCCCGGTGCTGCGTGGCACGGCGAAGCCCGACACTGACGGACGCGCTGGACGCAAGTCGCTCGAGTTGATCCTGGGCATTTACGAGTCCGCCAAAACTGGGCGCGAAATGCCGATTCCCCTCCGTTCCAGATTATAATTCGCACCATGCCCGTACCCCTGCTGGATCTCAAGGCGCAGCACGCGACCATTCGCGACGACGTGGTGTCGGCGATGATGAAGGTCGTGGATGCGCAGGTGTTCATTCTCGGCGACGCGGTGGCTACCCTGGAAGCACAGGTGGCCGCGCTCTCGCATACGTCGCACGCGATCGGATGCGCCAACGGCACCGACGCCATCCTGCTCGCGATGCGCGCACTGGACATCGGTCGCGGCGACGAGGTCATCACGACGCCGTTTACCTTCTTCGCCACGGCTGGCACCATCCACAACGTGGGTGCGACGCCGGTGTTCGTGGACATCGACCCTAAGACCTTCAACATCCTGCCCGACGCCGTTGCCGCCGCGCGCACGTCGCAGTCGAAGGCCGTGATCCCGGTTGACCTGTTCGGCCAGATGGCGCCGATCGAGGAGGTCGCAGTTGCCGTGCCGGGGCTGCCGGTCATCGAGGATGCAGCACAGTCCATCGGCGCCCGCCGCTCCATCGATGGTGAATGGCGCATGGCCGGTGAGGCAGCGACGATCGGCACCTTCAGCTTCTTCCCCTCGAAGAACCTGGGCGGCTACGGCGACGGCGGCATGATCGTCACCCAGAACGCCGGCATCGCCGAGCGTCTCAAGCGGCTGCGTGTGCACGGTGGGGCGAAGATGTACTTCCACGATGAAGTCGGATACAACAGCCGCCTGGACGCGCTCCAGGCGGCCGTGCTTTCGGCCAAGTTGCCGCATCTTGCCGGCTGGAGCGCCAAGCGGCGAGAGAACGCTGCGTACTATGACGCTGCCCTCGCGGCGCTCGGGCAATCAGGCGCCATCTCCACGCCGTACGTGGCTCCCGAGAACGAGTCGATCTTCAACCAATACACGTTGCGCGTTGCGGATGGAAAGCGCGATGCGCTGCAGGTGTGGCTCAAGGAGCGCGGCATCGGGTCGTCCATCTACTATCCGCTGCCGCTGCATCTCCAGCCGTGCTTCACATACCTCGGATACAAGGAGGGGCAGTGCCCCGTGAGCGAGAAGGCGGCAAAGGAAGTGTTGTCACTCCCGATCTTCCCCGAGCTGACGCGCGCGCAGCTCGACGAAGTGGTGGCCGGCGTGACTGCGTTCTTCGCGAAGTGACATGAATATCACTGTCGTGGGCACCGGGTACGTTGGTCTCGTCGTTGGCGGCTGTCTGGCGGAGACGGGCAACGCCGTCACATGCGCTGATGTGGACGGCGCCAAGATCGAGGGGCTGCGGAGGAACGTCCTCCCGATCTACGAGCCGGGGCTGGATGACTACGTGGAGCGCAATCAGAAGCAGGGTCGCTTGAGCTTCACCACCGATGTCGCCGCGGCCATTGCATCCGCGGACGTCGTGTTCATCGCGGTCGGCACGCCGCCGGACGAGGACGGCTCCGCAGACCTGCGTCACGTGCTTGGCGTCGCCGAGCAGATCGGCCGGCACATGAAGCGCGAGGTGGTGGTGGTCACGAAGTCCACGGTGCCCGTGGGCACCGCGTCGAAGGTGTCGGCATGCGTGGGCAAGTATGCGAGCTTTCCCTTTCATGTGTGCTCCAATCCGGAGTTCCTGAAGGAAGGGGCGGCGATCGACGACTTCATGAAGCCGGACCGCGTGGTGATCGGCGTGGAGACGGACCACGGGCGCAGCGTCATGGCGGAGTTGTACGCGCCGTTCGTGCGCACCGGTAAGCCGATCCTCTTCATGGACCTGCCGTCGGCTGAGATGACGAAGTACGCGGCGAACGCGATGCTCGCCACGCGCATCTCGTTCATGAACGAGATCGCCAACTTGTGCGAGACGGTTGGCGCAGATGTGGATCAGGTGCGCAAGGGGATTGGTACGGACACGCGCATCGGGTCCGCGTTCCTGTTCCCGGGCCCCGGATACGGCGGCTCGTGCTTTCCCAAGGACGTCAAGGCGCTGGTGCGCACGGCCAAGTCGTACGACGTGCCGCTGCGCGTGCTGGACGCCGTGGAGGCGGCCAACGAGGCGCAGAAGCACCGCCTGTTCGAGAAGGTTTCGCGGTGTCTCGGCAGCGTGCAGGGGAAGCGCATCGCCATCTGGGGGCTGGCGTTCAAGCCCAACACGGACGACATGCGCGAGGCGCCGGCGCTGGTGCTGATCGAGGAGCTTCTGGCCGCTGGCGCATCGGTGATTGCGCACGATCCCGTGGCGATGCACGAAACGGAGCGCCGGATTGGCAAATCCATCGAGTATGCGGAGTCCAACTACCAGGCGATCGAGGGCGCGGACGCGCTCATCGTGGTGACCGACTGGAACGAATATCGGCATCCGGACTTCGAGCGGATCAAGGCGGCGTTGCGGACGCCCGTGATCGTGGACGGGCGCAACCTGTACGACGCGCGCAAGATGCGGCAGATGGGCTTCAGCTACGAGTCGATCGGGCGAGGACTGAAATGAGAGTGCTCATCACTGGGGCCGCGGGTTTCCTCGGCTCGCACCTGTGCGATCGGTTCCTTGCGGACGGTCACAGCGTCGTCGGCCTGGACAACTTCATCACGGGTCATCCGGACAACCTTGCGCACCTGAACGGGAACTCGGATTTCTCGTTCGTGCGCCACGATATCTCGACGTACACGTACGTCGCCGGCGCGTTGGACGGCGTGCTCCACTTCGCGTCGCCGGCGAGTCCCATCGACTATCTCGAGCTGCCGATCCAGACGCTCAAGGTCGGTTCGCTGGGCACGCACAACGCGCTCGGGCTGGCCAAGGCGAAGAATGCGCGCTTCTTCCTCGCGTCGACATCGGAGGTGTACGGCGATCCACTCGTGCACCCGCAGACCGAGGACTATTGGGGCAACGTAAACCCCGTCGGGCCGCGTGGTGTCTATGACGAAGCGAAGCGTTTCGCCGAAGCGATCACGATGGCGTACCACACGTACCACGCTGTCGACACGCGGATCATCCGCATCTTCAACACCTATGGCCCTCGCATGCGCCCGCGCGACGGACGCGTCGTCTCCAACTTCATCGTGCAAGCGCTGTCTGGCGAGCCGCTCACGGTGTACGGCGACGGTTCGCAGACGCGCAGCTTCTGCTACGTGTCGGACGAGGTCGAGGGCATCTATCGGCTGTTCATGCGCGGAGACCACAATCCGACGAACATCGGCAATCCGGACGAGTACACGGTGAAGCAGCTGGCCGAGCTCGTCGTGGAGTTGACGGGCACATCGATGCCGATCGTGTATGTGCCGCTGCCAACGGACGACCCGAAGGTGCGCAAGCCGGACATTTCGCGCGCGCGCGCGATGCTGGACTGGGAACCGACGGTGCACGTCAGGCATGGGCTGGCCCGCACGATCGAATACTTCAAGCAGCACGTGGGCACGCCGATGATGGCTCCGCGCGTGGCTCGCACCCGTCCCGGAGCGTCCCGGGCAGTGTGATCCTGCACTGCTCCTGATCGGCATGTCCCGGTGGGCGTCCGGGGGGTGGCCGGTGTATCTTTCCCAGGCTCTTCCCGAACCGTAGGCCAACTTGCGGGTATTGTTTCAGGATATGCTTCCAACACGCCGGGCGCTGTTCTTCGCGCTGCTCTTTGCAGCGGTGGGCTGCCACCCCGACTTTCAGGTTACGAAGTTCTCGACGAACGAGACGCTCTACCGGGCTGCGGCGCAGGAATTTGCTGCCGGCCGGTGGGACAATGCTGTTGCCGCGTTCGAGAAACTGACGACGGACTTGTCTGCCCGCGACACGCTGCTGCCGCGCGCGTACTGGTACCTCGCGCGCGCGCATGACGAACGCGAAGAGTTCGTCCTGGCTGCCACCAGCTACTCGAGGCTGGTCGAGAGCTTTCCCGACGACACGCTCTCGGATGACGCGGCATTGGCCGCGGCGCGCGCGTACAAGAGGATGTGGCGAAAACCGGCGCTCGACCCCACGTATGGGGAGACGGCGCTGGCAACGTACAACACGCTCCTGGGGCTGTATCCCACGTCGCCCTTCATCGCTGACGCGAAGAAGGAGGTTGCCGCGCTCGAGGAGATGTTCGCCCAGAAGAACTACATCTCCGGGATGTACTACTACCGGCGCAAGGCGTACGACTCCGGCATCATCTACTTCAAGGATGTGCTGGTGAAGTACCCGGCGTCGGTGACGTCCAAAGCCGCGCAGCTGCGCCTGGTGGATTCGTACAAGGCCATTCGCTATCGGGAAGACGCGGCCGACACCTGCGCCACGCTCCGGAAGACGTACCCGGACGACCCCGAAGTTCGCGTCACCTGTGAAGGCATCGTCACGCCCACGGTCGTCGCGCCAGTGCCCGCGACGAACGCGCCGCCGGCCTCGACCGGCCCGCCCGTGACGCCCATCCCTCCAGCGACGCCGCCCGCGTCCTGAGGCGTGCGCCTCGGGATTTTCGGGGGGAGCTTCGACCCGCCGCATCTCGGGCACCTGCTCCCGGTCATCGACGCCGCTGAGGCGCTCTCGCTCGACGCCGTGCGATTCGTGCCGGCGGGCGAGCAACCCTTCAAGATCGGGCGGGCATCGGCAAGCGCCGAGCATCGCCTGGCCATGACGGAACGCCTCGTGGCAGGGGTCCCCGGCTTCGCGGCCGACTCGATGGAAATACATCGTCCAGGGTTATCTTACACGGTTGATACCGTGGTACGGATGGCGGCGGAACACCCTTCGGCGGAGCTTGTGCTCCTGCTCGGGGTGGACGCCTGGGCCCTGTTCGAGCAGTGGCGGGAACCGCAACGGATTCGGGAGCTGGCCGCAATCGCCATCCTCGCACGCGAGGGGGCGCCCACGCCGGCGGACGCACCCCGGAGCGCGACGGTGCAGGTACTGCAAACGCGGCGCGTGGACATCTCGTCCACCGAGCTTCGCGCCCGGGTCGCTGACGGGCGAACCATTCGCGGTTTCATGCCGGATGCGGTGGCGGACTATATCGCTGAGCATCGGCTGTATCGGTAAGAGGACTGAATGTTCAAGCGCGTACTGACGGCCTTCATGGGGACCCGGCACGACCGGGACCGGAAACGGATCCAGCCGATCCTCGATGCGATTCACGAGCAGGAGCGCCGGCTGGCGACTGTGAACGAGGACGAGCTTCGCGGGCAGACCGCAAAGTTTCGTACCCTGCTGCACGAACGGACAGATAAACTGGAGGCCCGCGCCGCGGAGCTGCGCGAGCTCAAGCGCTCCGCTGCGGATGCCGTCGAGCGTGAACGGCTCGACACCGAGCTGAGTGGCGTGGACGGCAGTGGGGGCGTCGAAAGCGACATCCGGCGCACCATCGCCGAGACGCTCGATGAGATCCTGCCCGAGGCGTTCGCGACGGTCCGCGAGGCGTGTCGCCGCCTGGTGGGCACCACGGTGAACGTGACCGGACGCGATCTCGAGTGGAATATGGTGCCGTACGACGTCCAGCTGATGGGCGGCATCCAGCTCCACTTCGGGAAGATCGCCGAAATGGGCACCGGCGAAGGCAAGACCCTCGTCGCGACCATGCCGCTGTACCTGAATGCACTGCCCGGCAAGGGTTCGCACCTCGTGACGGTCAACTCCTACCTCGCCCGCCGCGACTCGCAGTGGATGGGTCACCTGTACCGGTGGCTCGGCCTCACGGTCGGGTGTCTCGACGACACGGACGCCGGCACGCCGGATCGTCGCGCGGCGTACCTGGCGGATATCACGTACGGCACCAACAACGAGTTCGGCTTCGACTACCTGCGCGACAACATGGTGACGTCGCTGGACCAGCGCGTGCAGCGGTCGCACATCTTCGCGATGGTCGATGAAGTGGACTCCGTGCTGATCGACGAGGCGCGGACGCCGCTGATCATCTCCGGGCCAGTTGGCAACGAAGGCGACGTCCAGTACTTCGAGCACAACACCTCGGTCTCGCGCCTCGTGCGCCGCCAGGTGGAGATGGTGAACGTGCTCGTGGCAGACGCCGAGCGTGAGATGGAAGCGGGCAAGACGCCGGACGCCGCGCTCAAGCTCTATCAGGCGCAGCTCGGCCACCCGAAGAACAAGCGGTTGCTCAAGCTGATGCAGGAGCAGGGCAACAAGATGCTCGTGCAGAAGATGGAGCTGGAGCACCTGGCCGACCGCAAGCTGCCGCCGGCCAAGCAGTCGTTCCGTACCATCGAGGACGACCTCCTGTTCGTGCTCGACGAGCGCGGACATCAGGTGCACCTCACGGACCGTGGCGTCGACTACATGGACCCGTCGGACCACGACGCGTACATGCTGCCGGACCTGAGCGAGGCCGTGCACCGCATCGATCACGATGCCAGCCTCAGCCCCGAGCAGAAGATCGCCGATCGGCGCGGGCTCGAGATCGAGTATGCGTCCAAGAGCGAACGGCTGAACATCGTGCACCAGTTGCTGCGGGCGCACGCGCTGTACGAGAAGGACGTGAATTACGTCGTGCAGGACGGCGAGGTGCTGATCGTCGACGAGTACACCGGTCGCACGATGCCGGGCCGTCGCTGGAGCGAGGGCTTGCACCAGGCCGTCGAGGCGAAGGAAGGCGTCCGCGTGAAGGGCGAGACGCAGACGATGGCGACGATCACGATCCAGAACTACTTCCGCATGTACGACAAGCTGGCCGGCATGACGGGCACGGCGGAAACGGAAGAGACGGAGTTCTTCCAGATCTACAAGCTGGAAGTCGCGGTCATCCCGACGAATCGTCCGGTCATTCGCGACGACCGCCAGGACTACGTCTACAAGACGCGTCGTGAGAAGTACAACGCGATCGTCGAGGAGACGCGCCGGCTGCATGGGCTGGGCTATCCGGTGCTCATCGGCACGACGAGCGTGGACGCGTCGGAGACGCTGTCCAAGCTGATGCAGCGCGCGGGGATGGTGCACAACGTCCTCAATGCGAAGTACCATCAGCGCGAAGCCGAGATCGTGGCGAATGCGGGCCAGCCCGGCGCCATCACGATCGCGACGAACATGGCCGGCCGCGGCACCGACATCAAACTCGGCGAAGGCGTGACGCCGTCCAAGCCGTCCGTGGTGAAGGACGCGGACATGAAGGACGTGAACGTCGACGAGATTGGCGGACTGCACATCGTCGGCTCCGAGCGCCACGAATCGCGTCGCATCGACCGGCAGTTGCGCGGTCGAGCCGGCCGCCAAGGTGACCCGGGTGCGAGTCAGTTCTTCCTGTCGCTGGAAGACGACCTGATGCGTCTGTTCGGCAGCGATCGGATTGCGAAGCTGATGGATCGCATGGGCGCGCAGGAGGGCGAGCTGCTCACGCATCCGCTCATCACGCGGTCCATCGAGCAGGCGCAGAAGCGCGTGGAGCTCCAGAACTTCCAGAGCCGCAAGAAGCTGCTGGAGTACGATGACGTGATGAACCAGCAGCGCGAAGTGATCTACTCGCTGCGTGCGTTCGCGCTGGAGGGTGGCGAGGAGTTGAAGGGCGAAGCGGTGAAGATGGTGGAGAAGGCGCTGTCCCGGCGCGTGGAGACGGTGCTGTCGGAGTTCGACGACGACGCCTCGCAGTGGGACTACGACCTGCTGCGCCAGGAGCTGTTGATGCACTACATGCTCCAGGTGAAGGAGCTGGATGAGGAGCACCTGCGTCCGTCGCTGATCCCGGAGGCGCAGGAGTTCGTGATGCAGGCGGGACGCAGCGCGTTCGCCGGCAAGATCGAGGCGCTGGACATGGTGCAGGACCAGGAGGGCGGGTACGGCGACCGCCTGTTGCGGTATGTGATGCTCAACGTGCTGGACGAGAAGTGGAAGGACCACCTATACGATCTCGACCAGCTGCGCAACGCGATCCACTATCGCTCGTGGGGTCAGAAGGACCCACTCGTGGAGTACAAGCAGGAGGCCTACACGATGTTCGTGGACCTCATGAACGACGTCGCGGAGACGTTCACGGACCGGTTCCTCAAGGTGCAGCTGGTGATCGAGGAGGGCCCGCCGCCGGAGCCGGAGCGGGATCCCTCGGCGTTCGCGCCGCAGTTGCCGGCCGCACCGACGCGCCGCTACAACGCGATGGGCGTGCTGGAGGACGTGGTCGCAGAAGAAGCGGTGGGGACGGCGGTGGTGGAGGACATGGGGCCGGCAGAGACGCCGAACGAAAAAGCCGCGACGGTCAAGCGCGATCCGGTGATCGTTGGGGCAGGGCGCGCACGCAGTGCGGCTGATCTCAAGGCGGGACCGGCGGGTCCGGTGGACTGGACGAGCGTCGGGCGCAACGATGCGTGTCCGTGCGGGTCGGGCAAGAAGTTCAAGAAGTGCCACGGCGCGAACATGTAGTCCGCACGTCGTGAGGCTCGAGGCATCGATCCCTCGCTGCGCACAGGTCGCAGCGAGGGATCGTCGCATCGGTACTGTCAGATCAACGTGAGTTGAGGCGCTCGCACGTGTTTTCTGCTGACCTGCGCTGTTTTGGTGACGCTCCACGCCGCGCTCCCCAATAGAGATCGGAACCCGCTCGCGCACCGCGATCGGCTTCCCCAGATCTCGAGGTCCGCGATGGCCGTCCCGCTGTCCAGTCACCCGCTTCCCACCGCTCTCTCCATCCGCGAACTCCCTCGCTCCGAGCGCCCGCGCGAGCGTCTCGTGGCACTCGGCGCCAACGCCCTGAGCTCCGCCGAATTGCTCGCCGTCCTCCTCGGTTCGGGTACCGTGGGCGGCTCGGCGCTCCACGTCGGACACGTGCTCCTGGCCGCGGCAGGCGGCTCGCTGCGACGCATGGCCATGCAGCCCGTTGCCGCGCTCACCGCCACGAGCGGCGTCGGCATGGCGCGCGCCGTCACGGTGCACGCCGCACTCGAGCTGGGCCGCCGACTCGCCTCCGAGGCGCGGGACGACGGCGTGCCCGTTCGCTCCCCGCGCGACGTCGCGCGCCTCTTTGCCGCTCGGCTGGAGGACTTGCCGGTGGAGGAGTTTCACGTCGCCGTGCTGGATGCACAGCACCGACTCGAGCGCGACGTCCTGATTACGCGTGGAATTCTCACCTCCTCTCTCGTGCATCCGCGTGAGGTCTTTCGCGAGGCTATCGCGGAGCGAGCCGCGGCCGTGATCCTCGTGCACAATCATCCGAGCGGCGACCCCACGCCCAGCGCGGACGACCGCGTCGTGACCGCCCAGCTCGTCGCCGCCGGCAAGTTGCTCGACATCCCCGTGCATGATCACATCATCATCGGCCGTGGGCGGTACACCAGCTTCGCTGAAGCCGGACTCCTGTGAGCGGGCCCGCGGAGCTATCTTCGCAAGTGGGCCTGCCGTCTCGATGATGCGACGGAGGCCCGACTGGCTGAGCGGAGAGATGTGGTGACGGCGACAGGCGGTGCGTTGCGCGAGACGATTCCCGACTGGAGCCTCGACGAGGGCGCAAACGCGCGGCTCGACGAGGACCTGTTGATCCGCGCGTACCGGTTCAGCGAGGAAGCGCACCGCGGCCAGACGCGCAATTCCGGCGATCCGTACGTCACCCATTGTGTGGAAGTCGCAAAGATCCTCGCGGATCTCCAGCTCGACTCCACCACGGTGGCCAGTGGGCTGATCCACGACGTCGTGGAGGACACCAAGATCACGGTGGCCGACGTCGAGCGCGAGTTCGGCAAGGAGATCGCCGCAATCGTCGATGGCCTCACGAAAATCGCCAAGCTGCCCAGCGGCGGCTCGAATCAGGACCGGCAGGTCGAGAGCTACCGGAAGCTGCTCCTCTCCATCGCCAAGGACGCGCGCGTCATCATCGTGAAGCTGGCGGACCGCCTGCACAACATGCGGACGCTCGACTATCTCCCCGACGAGAAGCGGCGCCGCATCGCACAGGAGACGCGCGACCTCTATGCGCCGCTCGCACACCGCTTCGGCATGGCGAAGATGCGCTGGGAGCTCGAGGACCTCGCATTCAAGTTCCTGGAGCCGGACGACTACAAGGCGCTGGCCAAGCAGGTGGCGCAGAAGCGCGGAGAGCGGGAGGCCCTGATTCTCGCGCTGCGCGAGCCGCTGGAGCGCGAGCTTGGGCGCGCGGGCATCAAGAGCGTCGACGTTACCGGGCGGCCAAAGCACCTCTGGTCGATTTACAAGAAGATGAAGCAGCGCGAAAAGCCCTACGAAGAGATCTTCGACCTCCTGGCCATTCGCGTGCTCGTCAACACCGTGCCCGACTGCTATCACGCCCTGGGCGTGATCCACGACGGCTACACGCCGGTGCAGGAACGGATCAAGGACTACATCGCGCAGCCCAAGTCGAACGGATACCAATCGCTGCACACCACGGTATTCGGGCCCGGCCGGCAGCTGTACGAAATTCAGATCCGCACGAAGGCGATGCACCGGACGGCGGACTTCGGCATCGCCGCGCACTGGCTGTACAAGGAGGACGCCAAGAGCCAGGACGACCTGGACAAGCACCTCTCCTGGTTCCGCCAGATCCTCGAGTTGCAAGTCGACGCCAAGACGCCGGACGAGTTCCTCGAATTTCTCAAGCTGGACCTCTACGCCGACGAGATCTTCGTCTTCTCGCCGAAGGGCGACGTACACCAGCTGCCCAAGGGCGCGACGCCAATCGATTTCGCATTCTCGGTGCACTCGGAAGTCGGCCTCCATTGCGCCGGCGCCAAGATCAACGGCCGCATCTCGCCGCTGTCACGTCCCCTGCGCAACTCGGAGACGATCGAGGTCATCACGTCGCCCACGGCGCGGCCGAGCCGCGACTGGCTGGCGCATGTGCGCACGGGGCGTGCGCGTCACAAGATCCGTCAGTGGCTCCGCCATGAGGAGCACTCGTCGTCCGTCAAGCTCGGCCAGGACATCCTGGACCGGGAGCTCAAGCGCCGCCGGCTCGCTCGACCCACCGATTCTGTGCTCGACACCGCCGCCCGCGCTCTCTCGCTGGGCGACGCGACGCAGCTGCACGCGTCGGTCGGGCAGGGCGACGTCAGTGTCGCGCTGGCCCTTCGGACGATCTTTCCCGACTACCACGAGGCCGAACTGCCCAAGCCAACGCTGGTCGAGCGGCTGGTGGACAAGGTTCGCGGTTCGAAAGGGGTCAGGATCCAGGGCGTGGACGGACTCATGGTCCGTTACGCGCAGTGTTGCCAGCCGGTGCCGGGCGATCCGGTGACGGGCTACGTCACGCGCGGCCGAGGAGTGAGCATCCATCGCGCGGACTGTCCGAACCTGCTGTTCCTGGCGCACGAGCCGGAGCGTCGCCTCGAGATTGACTGGCAGGAGGCGGAGGGCGAACGCTTCGTCGTGCGACTGGCGCTCGAAGGAAACGACCGCCGCGGCCTGTATGCCGACCTCGCGGCCGCCGTCACCGACTCGGGGACGAACATCCGCGGCATGGAGCTCAAGAGCACCGACGGCAAGGCGACGGGCGCCGTGCTCGTGGAGGTCGAGAACCTGGCCCATCTCCAGAAGATCATCAAGGCAGCGCGCAAGGTGAAAGGCATCACGGAAGTCGCGCGCCGCGAACAGATCACGCCATACGCCTAGGGCCGCCTGGGCGTCCAAAACCGGGCTCCCGAACAGGAGCCGAAACAGCTACATTGGGTCATGGCGCGCGCACAGTTCCTCCTTCAGGCTCCCTTCCAGCCCGCCGGCGACCAGCCGAAGGCCATCGCTGAGCTGATGGCGGGGCTGGATCGCGACGATCGCTTCCAGGCGCTGCTCGGTGTCACCGGCTCGGGCAAGACGATGACGATGGCGAACGTCATTGCCCAGTACGGCAAGCCGACGCTGGTGCTGAGCCACAACAAGACGCTCGCGGCGCAGCTCTACGGCGAGATCAAGGGCTTCTTCCCGCAGAACGCGGTCGAGTATTTCATCTCGTACTACGACTACTACCAGCCGGAAGCGTACGTCCCCACGACGGACACCTACATCGAGAAGGACGCATCGATCAACGAGGACATCGATCGGTTGCGGTTGCGCGCGACGTCGTCGCTGATGGAGCGGAACGACGTGATCATCGTCGCCACCGTGTCAGCCATTTACGGTCTCGGCGATCCGGTGAGCTATCGCGAGCAGATGGTCACGCTCACCGTGGGACAGAAGGTCAATCGCGACGACATCCTTCGGTCGCTGGTGCGGATCCAGTACAATCGCAATGACGTCGCGTTTGACCGCGGCTCCTTCCGCGTGCGTGGCGACTCGGTGGAGATCTTCCCGGCGTATGAGGAGCAGGGCGTGCGCGTGGAGCTTTGGGGCGACGAAGTCGAGCGCATCTCGAAGATCAACGTCCTCACCGGCGAGACGATCGCAACGCTGGAACGCGCCGCCGTCTATCCCGCCAAGCACTTCGTGACGCAGCGTCCCACTCTCGAACGCGCCGTGAGGGTGATTCGCGAGGAACTGATCGAGCGGCTCGCGGAGATGCGCAACAATGGGCGCCTGCTCGAGGCGCAGCGTCTCGAGAGCCGCACGAACTTCGACATCGAGATGATGTTGGAGATCGGCACGTGCGCCGGCATCGAGAACTACTCGCGACACCTCTCGGGGCGCGTGGCGGGCGAGCGGCCAGCGTGCCTGTTCGACTATTTCCCCGAGGACTTCCTCGTCGTCGTCGACGAGTCGCACGTCACGTTGCCGCAGATTGGCGGCATGTTCAACGGCGACCGCGCGCGCAAGCTGACGCTGGTGGACTATGGCTTCCGTCTTCCGAGTGCGTTGGACAACCGGCCGCTGATGTTCGACGAGTTCCTCTCGCTCACGCCGCGCGCGGTGTTCGTGTCCGCCACACCCGGTGAGCTGGAATTGCGGCTCTCGGAGGGCGTTGTCGTCGAGCAGATCATCCGGCCCACGGGCCTCATCGATCCGGAAATTGAAATCCGCTCCGTGCGCGGGCAGGTGGACGACCTCCTCGGCGAGATTCGCGCGCGCGTGAAAGTTGGCGAGCGCGTGCTCGTGACGACGCTGACGAAGCGCATGTCGGAAGACCTCACCGACTATCTCCAGCAGGTTGGCGTGCGCGTGCGCTACATGCACAGCGATATCGACGCAATTGAGAGGATGGAAATTGTGCGAGGCCTCAGACTTGGCGAGTTCGACGTCCTGGTGGGCATCAACCTGCTGCGCGAGGGGCTCGACATGCCCGAGGTGTCGCTCGTGGCCATCCTCGATGCGGACCAGGAGGGATTCCTAAGGTCCGACCGCTCGCTCATCCAGACGGTCGGACGCGCGGCTCGCCACGTGAATGGTCGCGCGATCTTCTACGCCGACAGGATCACGGGGTCGATGCAGCGCTGCATGGAGGAGACGTCGCGCCGCCGCGCCATCCAGACGGCGCACAACGTGGAGCATGGCATCACGCCGACGTCCGTCTCCAAGAGCATCGACCAGGTGCGCTTCAGCACCCGCGTGGCCGACGCGCGCATCGAGCGCGATGAAGAGCGTCCGAAGCGTGGGAGAAAGGTCGCCGAGAAAGAGTCACCGAGCTACGACCTGGTGGATCCGCAGACGCTGGTGGCCATGCTGGAAGCACAGATGAAGGAAGCCGCCACGTCGCTGGACTTCGAAGCGGCGGCGCGGCTGCGCGACCAGTTGTTCGAGGTGCGCGCGCGTATGAGCAGCGCGTCGCTGGGCGGCAAGGTTGCCGCCGACGCCAAGGCGGCGCGGTGAGCAGTGGTGAAGGGTGGGGCGGCCACCCGCACCCGCCGCTCGTCCCGCCACTTGCCGATCACGGCGCCCTCGCCATGCGCGAGGCCGAGCTGTCCGAGTGGGGACGCAAATTCGGGCGGTCAGCACGTGCGCCGTTGCTCGTGACCATCACGGGTGAGCTCGGTGCGGGAAAGACGACGCTCGTGCAGGCCATTTGCGCGGGCTACGGAGTCGTGGACGAGATCACCAGCCCGACGTTCGCGCTGGTGCACGAGTATTCGTCGCCGAAGTCGGTGGTCCATCATCTGGACCTCTACCGTCTGGACAACGCGGACCAGCTCGACGCGCTGGCGTGGGACGAAATCGTGTCGGGGCAGGGGCTCGTGATGGTCGAGTGGCCCGAGCGCGCGGGCGATCGCATCCCTGCTGGTCATGTCACGCTGTCCCTCCAGCACTTGCCGGACGACCCGGACCGTCGCCTTCTGTACGCAGGCTGGCGCGCGTGATCACGCTGGTGCTCGAGGCGTCCACGTACGCCGGCAGTGCAGCACTGTTGCGCGGCGACCGCCTCGTGAGCCACCGCTCGGTGGCGATGCGCGGGCGCGAGCACGAAGCGCTGATGCCGGCCGTCGCCGAGTTGCTTGCGTCGTGCAGCGTGACACCGGACCGGATCGAGCAAGTGGTGTGCGGCGCGGGGCCCGGCGCGTTCACCAGCCTTCGCGTCGCCGGCGCGATTGCCAAGGGCATCGCGCTGGCCACGGGTGCTCGGCTCATTCCAGTGTCGTCGCTCGCCCTGCTGGTGGCGTCGCGCAGGCACTTCCTGCCTGGTCGCTATCTCGCTGCAATGGATGCCATGCGCGGCGAGCACTACGTCCAGCTGTTCGACGTGGACCCGTCGCTGAACCTTCGCGCAATCGGCTCCTGCGGAATCGTGTCCACGGCATCGGCGGCTGAATTGGCAGCGAGCTCGTCTGCGCTGCTGATCGGTCCGGGCCAACCCGGCGATGCCGCGTCGACCCCGTTGGCGAACTCGGTCGTCCGCATCACAAAAATGATTCGCGGTATCGCGCCCGCCGCCCTGGCATCCTGGGAGCCTGGGTATGGACGTCTCGCGGAGGCGCAAGTGAAGTGGGAGGCGGAGCATGGCAGACCGCTCGTGCCGAGTTGATTGCTACGAGTGTGATCGTGCGGCCGGCGGTGAACGACGACATCGCGGCCGTGTCGCGCATCGAGCGGGAATCGTTTTCCGACCCGTGGAGCGTCCAGTCGTTGCGAACGTCCCTGAATCCGGAGCGGATGCGCTTCCTCGTCGCGCGGAGCGTTGTCGCGAACGACGGTAGCGAGACCGAGCTTCTCGGATACGTTATTGCGCTCCTGCTTTCTGAGGAGGCTGAGATCGCCGACATCGCCGTTTCGGCGGCCGCTCGCAGGCGTGGAATCGGGGGCCTGCTGCTGGACGCGATGCTGGCGGAGGCGGCGTCGCGTGGGGTACTGACTATGTATCTGGAGGTCCGGGAGTCGAACTCAGCCGCGCGCGCGCTGTACGATTCGCGGCGCTTTCGCGAAGTCGGTCGGCGGAGGGGCTACTATCATCGTCCGTCGGAGGACGCGTTGTTGCTCAGGCGGGATTTGGGGCCGACGTGAAGTAAAGTGTCACATGATGTCTTGGTCGCAAGTGCAGTTGTAATACAGTATTGCGCAATGGAATGGTTGCGCACCGGGTGGACTTAATCTTTAGCGTGTGGGCGTGACATCGACATCTCGCCCAAGGGAGGAGTGTATGAGCCGGAGCTTGAACAAGGTGACGTTGATCGGGAATCTCGGGAATGATCCTGAGGTCCGGTCCACGACAGGCGGCAATCGGGTGGCAACATTCTCGCTGGCCACCAGCCGCTCATGGAACGACGCTGGCGGCACCAAGCAGGAGAAGACGGAATGGCACCGTTGCGTGGTGTGGAACACCAAGAATTCGCAGCTGGCGGACATCGTCGAGAAGTACGTGAAGAAGGGAGACAAGCTGTATATCGAGGGTCGGATCGAGTACCGCCAATGGCAGGACAAGGAGAACCAGACGCGCTATTCCACCGAGATCAACGTGCGCGAGCTCATCATGCTGAGCGCGCCCGGCGGCGCTCGGAGTGGAAGTGGCGGCGGCGACTTCGAGGGTGAGACATCGAACGGCGCGCGGCGAGCGGCTCCGCCAGCCAAGGCGAAGACCGGCGCCGCGGGGGGGGACGACTTCGAGGATTTCCCGGGCGCGCTCGCGGACGAGGACGACGATCTGCCGTTCTGACGCACAGCTGAATGTGGAGAACTCCGGCGGCGGGGAGCGGAAACTGGCTCCTCGCCGCCGAGTACAATCGGTAAACTGCGGTGCTTTCACGAGTTGTCCTGTCGGCGCGCTCGTGACTATAGTTGCGCACGGGCCAGTTTCTCATCCGGCAATTAATCGTCAATCGTGCGGCCCCGCCGCTGCCGGCGATGGTTAACCCGTTGTCTACCATGCGCCTGCATGTTGGCGCCACAGCCCCCGCGCGCGTGAAGATTCTCCGATTCCCCGCCGCAGCCGTTCTCGTCCTGGCCGCCGCCGCCTCGCTGCAAGCGCAGGAGGTTCGCGCCGACATGCCTGCGACGCACACCGTGAAGGCCGGCGACACCCTCTGGGACATCGCCCAGGCATACCTCGGCGATCCCTATCTGTGGCCATCGATCTATCGCCTGAACACGGACCAGATCGAGGATCCGCACTGGATCTATCCGGGCGAGGTCCTGCGACTCCCCGGCGGACCGGCGCAGGGTCCCGCGAACGTCGTCCAGGGCCCGCGACGTGACCCCAGCGCGACGGTGTTTCGCCCGGCCACGATGGCTCGGGTGACTAGCGCCACGATGACCGAAGCGCTCCCGCCGCGCGTTGCCATTGGCGATGTCGTGAGTGCGGCGTTCGTCGGGCCCAAGGATGGACCGGTAGGCGCAGGCAAGTTGCTCTTCCGCGCCGACATCCCTGGCATCGATACAGAGCGCGCGACGTCGAACTTCCAGCCGTTCGACAAGGTCCTGATGATGCCACCAGTCGGGAGCATCGCAGCCGAGCGTGAGCGCTTCATCGCGTACACGCTGGGCGAGACGATCGACGATCTCGGCACCGTCGTGATTCCCACCGCCCTCCTCGAGGTCGTCCGCGCGCCGAGAAACGGCGAAGCGGCCACGGTCCAGGTGATCGAGCTGTATGGCATGGTGGACGCGAATACCCGAGTCGTCGCGATCGACACTGCGGGTTCCGGCGCGACCGGACGTCCCTCGGCATACACCGACACGCGCATCACAACGATCCGCGCTGTTCACCGCGACGTCGTGTTACCCTCGTTGAACTACCACATCTTGTTCGACCTGGCGGCGCGCGACGGCATGAAGATCGGCGACGAGGTTCAGGTCTACCGTGCGCGTCAGCCCGAAGTGAATGGAGAGCGACCCGCCATCCCTGAGGTGGTGATCGCGACCGGGCAGGTCATTCGGGTCACGCCATTCGGCACCACGGCGCGCATCACGTCGCACACGCAGCCCGCCATCACGGTCGGCGAGCATGTTCGGCTCACGGCGCGAATGCCGTGACGCGATGTGCGCGGACAGGCGTCGTGGAATGACGTAACGCCTGTCCGCGCACTAGATTAGGGCGACGACATGACTGCGATCGCCCACATCGTTGCCATCACCTGCTATCTCGGCGCCGCGGCCCTCGCCGCGACGCCGTTTGCGCGTCCGGTGTCGGCACCGTTGCGAGGCGTGCTTGTGTTGCTCGGCACCGGCGTCCTCGCGCACGCAGCGGGTCTCGTTGGCTTCGCCCTGCGCGTTGGCCAACTGCCACTCACCGGATTGGGCCCGTCGTTGTCGTTCGCGGGCTTCGTCCTCGCCGTTACGCTGCTCATCGCGGAGTTCGTGGCGCGGGATGTCACTATCACGCTCGTGGCGGCGCCACTCGCCGCGATCCCGACCATCTGCGCCAATCTCATTGGCCTGGTGCCGGGGGTCGAGCCGCCGGGCGCGCGCGGCGCGTGGCTCTTCTCGCACATCGCGCTGAGCTTCGTGGGCATCGCCGCGTTCGCCACCGCCGCGGCCGCCGGTTGCATGTATCTCGTGGAACGACGGGAGCTCAAGTCGCGACGCTTCGGCGCCATCTTCCGCTTCTTTCCGCCGCTCGCGACGCTCGACCGCGTCAACCACGTCGCGGTCATCGCCGGCTGGCTGGTGCTCACACTCGGCGTCGTGCTCGCAGCGACGTACGCCATGGCGTATCACGAGATCAGCATCCCGAAGCTCGTGTGGGCCACGGGCGCATGGCTCGCGGTCACCAGCATCGCGCTCGGGCGCCTGGCCGGGGGCTGGCAGGCGCGTCGCGCGGCCATCTACTCCAGCGTGAGTTTCACCGCGGTAATCGTGCTCTACGTCGCGTTTCGCGTCGCCGAGACGAACGGGCGGGGGCGATTCCTGTGAGCGGCGTCCCAATTCTCGTTGAAGCGGCGGAGCTCCGTGTGCTGGTCGTGGGCGGCGGCGCCATCGCCACGCGCAAGGCCAAGCGGTTTGTCCATGCAGGCGCCCTCGTACGCATCGTGGCGCCCGCGCTGTGCGAGGAGCTCGAGGCGTTCGTACTCGAGCGGGCGCTCATCGTCGAGCGTCGGCCGTACGTCACGGGCGACATCGCGGATGCGCAGCTCGTGGTCGCAGCGACCAACGATCGCCACGCCAATGCCCTGGTCTCGAGCGATGCACAGCGGGAACACCGGCTGGTGAACGCGGCCGACCTGTCGGACGATGGCAACTTCGCCGTGATGTCCACGCATCGGCGAGGGCCGCTGACCATCGGCGTGAGTGCTGGCGGTGTTCCCGCGGCGGCAGTTCGCATCCGCGACGCGATCGCCGAGCGCTTCGACCTGCGGTATTCCGACGCGCTGAACCAGCTGACGGTCTTGCGGCGCCATATGCTGGCGTGCGACCAGACGCAGGAATGGCGCGAGCGCTCGCGTGCGCTGATCGACGACGGATTCTGCGACGCGGTGGAGCAGGGGTCGCTGTCGGAACGGATTGCCGAATGGCGGTGATCGCGCTGGGTGTCAGCCATCACGGCGCACCGGTCGATGTGCGTGAGCGCCTCGCCGTGTCCGCGCATGAAGTCATTCCGGTTCTCCATGGCGTCATCGGCGCATCGGGTGCGCGCGAAGCGGTGTTGCTCTCCACGTGCAATCGCACCGAGTTGTATCTGGTCGAGGGCGCGCACGACGCCACCGCGGCCGCGTGGGCCATGCTGTCCGCCCGCCTCGGGGCTGACGCGAGCGCGTACGGCTACGTGCGCCGCGATCGCGAAGCCGCTGCGCATCTCTTTCGCGTGGCATCGGGCATCGACTCGATGGTCGTTGGCGAGGCGCAGATCCATGGCCAGGTGCGCGACGCATGGGAGGCGAGTCGCGCGACGTCTGGCGCGGTGCTCAACCGGTTGTTCCAGAGCGCACTGCTCACGGGCGGCCGCGTGCGCAGCGAGACGGAACTCGGGCACGGCGCCCTGAGTGTCAGCTCGGCCGCCGTGCAACTGAGCAAGAAGATCTTTGGCTCGTTGGTGGGGCGACGCGTGATGGTGCTCGGTGCCGGCGACATGGCGGAACTGGCGCTGGCGTCGCTCCGCGACGAAGGCGTGCACGCGGCCATCGTCGCGAACAGGACCTACGAGCGCGCGCAGGAGCTTGCCGCATTGTACGGCGGCGTTGCGGTGCACTACGACGAGGCGTGGAACGCACTCGCCGACGTCGACCTGTTGCTGTGTTCTACCGCGGCGCCGCGCCCCATCGTGAGTGCGGACCGTGTGCGAAGCGCCGTCGCGAAGCGCGGTGACCGCCCGCTCTGCATCCTGGATATCGCGTTGCCGCGCGACGTTGATCCTGATGTCGCGACGCTGGACAACGTCTACCTCTACGATCTCGACGACCTGCGCGGCGTGGTGGGCGCGAGTCTCGCGCGGCGGCGCGGCGAGCTTCCCGCCGCCGAATCGATCATCGCGAGCGAAGTGGAGACGTTCTGGCACTGGGTCGCCGGTCTCGCGGCCGTGCCCGTGGTCACGCAGCTGCGCGACGAGATGCATCGCGTGCGCGATCGCGAGCTCGAGGCGGCACTGCGCCGGCTCGGCAACCTGGAACCCGGGGAGCGCGCGGTCGTCGAACAGCTCGCGCGCTCGCTCACCAACAAGTTCCTGCACGAACCTTCGGTTCGCCTGCGCGCAGCGGCCGCAAATGGTCGCGGCCTCGGCGTCGTGGACGCCGCGCGATATCTCTTCGCCCTCGACGAACAACCCGCCGCTGACGGCGGCGAGCTCGCTGAGCAGCGCCCCCCGACATCTCCCACCACGGAATTGGAATGAAGACGGCCCTCATCACAGGCGGTGCAGGTTTCATCGGTTCGCACGTTGCCGAACGGTTCATTGCAGAGGGGTGGGAGGTGCACATCCTCGACAACCTCGCGACCGGCAAGCGCGAGAACCTCCCCGCAACCGCGACGTTTCACGAGTTGGACATCCGTGATCCCAAGGCGGCCGAGGTCGTGCGTGCGTTGAAGCCGGCTGTGCTGGTGCATCTCGCGGCGCAGATGGACGTGCGGCGCAGCGTGGCCGAACCGATGTTCGACGCCGAGGCGAATATCATGGGCTCGCTGAACCTGCTCGAGGCGGTGCGAGAGTATTCCCCGTCCACGCGGGTGGTGTTCTCGTCCACGGGCGGGGCGGTGTACGGCGACTTCACGACGCCGCCGAACATCGAGACCTACGCGAAGAATCCGGAGTCGCCGTACGCGATCTCGAAGCTCGCAGTGGAGAACTATCTCGCGTACTACGGACGCGTCCACGGCCTCGAGTACGCGGTCATGCGCTTCGCGAACGTGTACGGGCCGCGGCAGGATCCGCACGGTGAGGCCGGCGTCGTGGCGATCTTCTGTGGCCGCATCCTGAACCGCGTTCCGCTCACGGTGTTCGGCGACGGATTGCAGACGCGCGACTACGTGTTCGTCGGCGACGTGGTGGACGCCACGTTTCGCGGCGCGACGTCGGCGCTGCCCCCAACGCGGTTGCTCGACGACCGCGCGTTCAACGTGGGCACCGGCGTCGCGACCGATGTGCTGCGCCTTGCCACGGTGCTCAACGGCGTCGCCGGATCCACCGTGCCGGTGGAGCACGCGCCGGAGCGGCCCGGCGAGCAGCGGACGTCGTACCTCGACGTCAGCAAGGCCGCCGCGCTGCTGGGATGGCGTCCCGAGCTCACGCTGGAGCAAGGCCTGGAGAAGACGTTCGAGTGGTTCGCTGCCCGTCATCCGCGCGCCGCGGAGCGTGCATGACGGCGCTGCTGCAGGTCGGTAGTGCCGTGCCGACGTCGCCCGCGGAGCTCATCCTGAACGCGGGCCTCGAGACGCACATCGTGCTCGCCATTCTCGTCGTGCTCTCGCTGGTGAGCTGGACGATCATGTTTGGCGTGGGGCGCGAGCTGTCCAAGGCGCTTCGGCTCGCGACGGCATTCGCGCGCGACGTCGAGCGCGCGTCGCGCCTGTCCGCTGCGGGCGAGGCAGCGAAGCACGCGACACCGAACGCGGCGCAGCGACTGCTCTTGCGCGCGCAGCACTTCGTGGGCGAGGGCACGCCGTCGCGTACGGCAGATTCGTTTTCCGGCGAGGCGGCATTTTCCCCCAACGCCGGGGGACTCCGCGTCGAGACGCTCCGCCTCGTACTCGACGCCGAGGCGCTCTCGGAACGCACTCGGCTCGGCCGCTTCCTGCCGTGGCTCGCGACCATTGGGTCTGCCAGCCCGCTGATCGGGTTGCTCGGTACGGTGCTCGGCATCATCACGGCGTTCCTCGGCATCGCGACGACCGGCTCGGGCAATCTCGCGGCGGTCGCACCGGGCGTGGCCGCGGCGCTCATTGCGACGGCGGCTGCACTCGCGGTCGCCATTCCCGCCACGTTCGGGTACAACATCCTCGCCAACCGCCTCAATCGCCTGGACAACCTGCTCGAGGGATTCGGAACGACCGTGATCGCCATGCTGGTGCGCGAAGGCCGGGTGTAGCCCGATGCGCCGCCGTCGTGAAGGGATGCCGCTCAATGCGGAGATCAACGTCGTCAGCCTGATCGACGTCATGCTCCTGCTGCTCGTCATTTTCATGATCACGGCGCCGATGATGCAGGGCGGTGTGGATATCGCGCTGCCGAAGGCGGAGGCGCGTCCGCTGGAGCCGAAGAGCGGACTGGTGGTGACGGTGGACGGCAGCGGCGCAATTTTCGTCGACGAGACGCGCATGACGCTGGCCGAGTTCCGCGCGGCATTCCGCTCGCTGGCCGACAAGCGCGCGAAAGACGGCGTCTACCTTCGCGCCGACGCGCGAGTGTCCTACGGCGTAGTTGCGCAGGTGATGGCGACCATGCGAGCGGCTGGCGTCGGCGACGTTGGACTCGTACTCGATCCGGAGCGACAGCCGTGAGCGCGGCTGCCACGCACGCGGGGCTGTCGTTCAAGGCGCCGATTGCCGTGTCGCTGGTCTTGCACGTCGCGGCGGCCGCGGCCTTCATCGTGGCTCGCCCGTCGACGCGCGCGCCGATGGCGCCCGTCTATCGCGTGACGCTCGTCGCTGCTCCACCGGGTCCGCGGCAAATCGGCGTGGTGCAGCCAGCGCCCGCAGTGCCCGCGCCGCCGGCGCCGGTGCCGCTCGCGCGCGCCGCGCCGCAGGTGGACAAGATGAAGACACCGGTGAAGACGCCGCCAACGCGTGTGCCGCCCAAGGCGGCGACGCCGGACGCGGCCAGCAAGGCGACGCCAGCGAGCGCAGCCGCACCCACGGCGGGCGGTGGACCAACCGGAGGTCGTGGTGCCGACGTCGCCAACGTGAAGACAGATGGGATCGAGTTTCCGTATCCCGTGTATCTGCAAAACGTCGTGCGGCAGATCGCGCTTCAGTTCAAGCCATCCGCGCGTGGGGCACTCCAGGCGGAGGTGGCGTTCCTCATCCGCCGTGACGGAACCGTTGCAGGCCTGCGCCTCACAAAGCGTTCGTCGGTGTATTCGTTCGACCAGGACGCGCTGGCGGCGGTAGAGCTTGCGTCTCGCGCGTTCGGGGCGCTTCCGCAGGGGTTTGCCGACGACGTGCTGCCGGTGATCTTCAGCTTCGACCCACGTCTCATCAGATGACTCCTCAATGATCCTTGGCCGCACTCTTGGCGCGCTGTTGCTGGTCGCCGCACCGCTCGTTGCACAGGACACCACGACGCGCGGCGTGCGCATCGGGCTCACATACGATCCGGGCACCAAGCCGGGTGTCGTGGTCTTGCCGGGCCGAGGCGTGAGCGCTGATTCCATTCGCGCCATTCTCCAGCGCGACCTGGATTTCGGTGACCGCGTCAACGTCATCGTGCTCGACCCGGCGGCCGCGAGTGATGCGTTGCGTGCGTCAGCGCCGGCGTGGCCGGTGTTGGCGAAGCTCGGCGCGGCCGCGGCGGTGCAGGTGACGCCGACGCCCACGGGCCTGCACCTGGCGGTGTACGACGTGGCCAAACAGGTAACCGCGCTCGTGAAGGACTATCCCGCGCCGGCCATGACCGAGATGCGTGCGTGGCGCGCCGCCGTGCACGAGTTGTCCGATGATCTCGAGGAATCGCTCACGGGGACGCGAGGCATTGCGCGCACGCGCGTGCTGTTCGAGCGCGGCAGGCGGATGTGGATGGTGGACAGCGACGGCGAGCACGTCGTGCCGGCCACGGACGTCGGGACGCCGCTGGTGGGCTCGTGGCATCCGAACGGAACGATGATCGCCTACTCCACGTACTTGCCTGCGGCCATCGTCGTCCTGGACCTCCAGACGGGCCGCACGCGCACGCTGGCGAGCGGCGGTGGCATCTACATCTCGCCGGTATTCTCGCCGGACGGCGCGACCGTCGTGTACGCGCACGGCGTCGACGACGGCACCGACATCTACTCGTCGCCGCTCACGGGCGGTGGGCAGCGCAAGCTGTCCGTGGGCCGCGGCAGCGACAACGTCACGCCGTCGTTCAGCCCAGATGGCCAGCGCATCGCGTTCATGTCGCAGCGCGCCGGTCATCCCGAACTGTGGACCATGGACGCGGACGGCACGAACCCCGAAACGCTCACGCTCGATTTTGGGGAGAATGTCTATCGCGCCAATCCCGATTGGTCGCCCGACGGACAGCGTCTCGCCTTTCAATCGCAATTCGGCAGCACGTTTCAGGTCATGACCATTTCGCTGCGCGACAAGAGCATGAAGCAGCTCACGAGCGACGGCCGCAACGAGGAGCCCTCATGGGCACCTGATGGCCGCCATCTCGCTTTCTCATCCAACCGCAGCGGCGTGAAGCAGCTGTGGGTCCTGGACGTGGAGACGGGCCGCACGCGCCAGCTTACTCGCGGCGCTCCCGCGCGCAACGCCGCGTGGTCGCCACGACTGTCATCCCGCTGATGTTCTCGAATCGCCATTCGCAGCCTCTTTCACTTCGGAGATCTGCATGACCCGTCGCACGATTGCCCTCTCGCTTGCTGCCCTCATGTCCGTTGGAGGAATGCAGGCGTGCCGCAGGAAACCCGTGGCTGCTCCAGCCCCTGCGTCGACGGCCGTGCCTGTCACAGACATGGGCGCATCCCAACGTGCCGACTCCATCGCCGCAGCCCAGCGTGCGCAGCGGCGCGCCGATTCGCTCGCCGCGCTCACCGCCAATCGCGACGATGTACCGCGCACCAGTGCGGAGCTCCGCACCGTGCTGTCGCAGGTCGTCTACTTCGACTACGACAAGGACGAACTGCGCGACGACGCGCGTGCCGTGCTCGACGCCAAGGCGTCCGTGCTGGCCGCGAACAGCGGCGTCTCGCTCGTCGTCACGGGCCACACCGACGAACGCGGCACCGCCGAGTACAACCTTGCGCTTGGCCAACGCCGCGCGGCGCAGGTGAAACGCTATCTCGCCAGCCGAGGCGTCGGTGACGATCGCCTTACCACGCAGAGCCTCGGTGATTCGCAGCCGGCGTCGCAGGGCACGGCCGAATCCGACTTCCAGATGAATCGTCGCGCCGAGTTCGAATTGCGCAACGCATCTGGGACGCTCGTGCGTCCGCGGTCATGACGCACGCTCGGCGGTTCGCTCCGCTGCTGGCGCTGATCGCGGCCGGATGTCTCGCGTCCAAGAGCGACATGGCATTGCTCCAGAGCGAGTTGCGCACGATGCGCGCTGCATCTGATGCGGCCAGCGCGGCGCAGAGCGCACGTGTGGACCAGGCGGTGCAGCAGATCCTTGCGCAGATCGCCCGCAACAACGACTCGGTGCGCGTGTTGAGCGCCCGGCTTGGGAAGTTCCAGGGCGACTCGAAGAACGATCACTATGAAATGAGCCGCCAGATTCTCCAGATCCAGGAGCTGAGCGGCCAGAGCCAGCGGCGCATCCAGGAGCTGCGCGCGTCGCTGGAGGAGCGCAACAGCCAGCAAGTGCCCGTGCCAGCTCCGGGCGACACCACCAGGCAGGCGCCTGGCGGTCCCGGACCCGCGCAGCTCTTTCAGTCGTCACTGGACCAACTGCGTCGAGGGAGCTCGGTGGTCGCGCGCACGGGGTTCGAGGAGCTCGTGCGAACGTATCCAACGTCCGAGGACGCACCGGAGGCGATGATCTATATCGCCGCGACGTATGCGGCGGAACGGAACCAGGCGGCTGCCGACTCGGTATACGGGCTCGTCATTCAGCGCTATCCCGAGTCGCCCAAGGCGGCCACGGCGTTGTATAAGCGTGCGCAGACGATGCGAACGGCGGGACAGGCCGCAGCGGCGAAGGCCGCGTTCGACCGGATCATCCGCGACTATCCGCGTTCGGATGAGGCCGCACTGGCCAAAGAACAGCTACGGAACATGCGGTAGGCAGCAAAGGAACTGATGACGATGGGTAGCTCGGCCGAGATGCCGTTTCTCGACCACCTCGAGGAGTTGCGCTGGCGAATCATCTGGTCGCTCGCGGCACTTGTCGTCGGCGTGGCCCTCGGCTTCTTCATCGTCATCAAGTTCGACCTGCTGATGTGGATGCAGGGCCCCATCCTGCCGTATTTGCACGGCCGCCGGCTCTCGAACATGAACGTCGCCGGCGGCTTCTCGATCATGATGCAGACCGCCCTCATCCTCGGCGTCGTGATCGCGCTGCCCGTGATCATCTATCAAGTCTGGGCCTTTCTCTCTCCGGCGCTGCATCGTCACGAGAAGAAGTTGGCGATCCCTGTCATTGTCGGCGCCGTAGCGCTGTTCGTCGGCGGAGCTGCGCTCGCGTGGTTCTTCGTGCTGCCCATGACGCTCAAGTTTCTCACCGGCATGGGTGAGGAGCATTTCGACCAAGTCCTCTCGGCCACGGACTACTTCGGCTTCGTGTCGACGATGGTGTTGTTGATGGGCGCGGTGTTCGAGCTGCCTATTCTCGTCCTCATCCTGTCTGTGCTCGGTCTCGTCACGCCGCAGTTCCTCGGCAGGTTCCGGAAGCACGCGATTCTCGGCTCGTACCTCGTGGCCGCGATCATCACGCCCGGCGACGCCTTCACGGCGACGGTGGGCCTGGTCGTGCCGATCTACCTGTTGTACGAGGTGAGCATCGGCGTGTCGTGGGTGGTGCAGCGGATCAAGCAGCGCAAGCGCCTCGCTGAAGAGGCCGCCGAGGCCGCCGCATGACGTGCGTGAAGATGTTGGCGCTCGTCGCGCTTGCGTTGAGCGCGGTGGCAACCGGCGCGGCGGCGCAGGTCCCAACGCGTCCGCCCGTGCGGACTCCCACTACGCCGGTGCGTCGCGACACGCTGCCGCCGTTGCGCACACGTGCGGATTCGCTGCGGGCGCGTGCGGACACGGGTGCCGTTGCTGACACCGCGGCCAAGGCCAACTTTGCCGCCCCGGATTCGGTGCTCCAGCGGCTGCTCAGCCTTCCTGGCTACAGTGTCACCCGTTATCAGGGCGAGAGCATCATCTTCGACGCGCTGAGCCGGGCGATCCAGCTGACGACGCGCGCCATCGTTGAGCGCGATTCGCAACTCGTCAAGTCGGACACTATCGTCTACACGGCTTCCGGAAGCGCCGTGCGCGTGGGCAGCGATCCCTCAAAGCGCGGCAACATCTTCGTCTCGCCTGGGAACGCACCGTTTTACAGCGCCGGCGTCGCCACGTACGACCTCAAGAGCCGTCGCGCCAACGTGCGGGACATCAGGACGTCCGTAGAGCAGCGCGGCGAGAACATCACCATCATCGGCGAGAACGTGGTGGTGGTTGCGAGCACGGACTCCGTGCGTTCCGCGAACGACATGAAGTACTACTTTATGAATGGCACCGTGACGGCGTGTCCGGACTCCGTGCCGGACTACTACTTCAAGGCGAAGGAGATCAAGCGCACGGGCAACTTCGTGGTCGCGCGTCCGGCGGTGCTCTACATCGGCGATGTGCCGGTGATGTGGTTGCCCTTTCTCTTCCAGGACATCCGCAGCGGACGGCACAGCGGGCTCATCGCGCCCAACATCGGCGTGAGTGACATCGTGCGAAACAGCCCGTCGTATCGGCGCAACATCGAGGGGCTCGGCTACTACTTCGCGCTGAGTGACTATTTCGACACGCAAGTCTCGCTCGACTGGCGCAGTTCAGCTGGCGAGAGCGAGTTCGGCGATCCGGGCAGCATGCGCTACAACGGCGAGTTCCGGTATCGCTGGCTCGAGCGATATGTCACCGGCAGCCTGGGGCTCAGCCACACGCGGCAGTCCAGCGCGACGAACACCGCCATCAGTTGGGGGCACCAGCAGAACTTCACGCGCAACAGCTCGCTGAGCTCCAATTTCCAGTACGTCACCAGCACGCAGCTGCAGCGGCAGACGACAGTCAACCCGTACTCCGCGATGGCGACCATCGCGTCGCAGGCGAACTACCAGCAGAAGATCGGGCCAGCCCAGCTAAGCCTCGGCGGATCGCAGAAGCAGTATCCCGGGCGCTCGCAACTCGACCGCTCATTCCCCACGCTCAGCATCCAGACCGCGCCGCTGAACCTTGGCAGCTGGCTCACGTGGACCCCCAACTTCAGCTATTCCTCCACGCAGTCGAAGGGGATCGACCAGCCCACGCCACTCGGGCTGTTGTTGCGGCTCGGCAAGTCGGCAGCGGGCCTCGACTCCATCGTCGCGGACACGCTCAAGCGCAACGCGTACACGAGCAGCCTCTCGTTCGATACGCCCATCGTGTTGTTCGGGTACAACTTCGGCAGCTCGTTCTCGCTCACCTCGGGCCGCAATGATTTCCCTGAGCGCGCCATCGTCACCGACGTCCTCACCGGTGTCGAGACCGAGCGCATCTACGCGCAGACCTATCGCAGCGAATTCAACTGGACGCCGTCGTTCACGCTGCCCGCGCTGGCGCGCAACAACTTCAACCTGACGGCGTCTGTCGGCTTCTCCAATGTGGATGGCGGTCCGCTGGGTGTGCGCAACGAGCGCACTGGCGGTGCGTGGGTGTGGCAGACCAAGCGGCCGAGCTTCGGGCTGTCGGCGGCGCCTGTGCTGTATCACCGCTACGGCGGCATGCGCCTGTTCCAGGCGATCCGCCACACGGTGTCGCCCACCGTCACCTACTCGTACGCGCCGCAAGCTGACGTGAGCAACGAGTTTCTGGCAGCCATCGGCCGTACGAAGTACAGCGCCGCCACGAATGACACGACAGGCTACCTGGGCTCGCTCCGACAGAATTCACTGTCGCTCGGACTGTCCACGGTGTTCGAGGCCAAGCAGCGCTCGCGGAACGACTCGAACCCCGAGGACGGCGAGAAGCTCAAGTTGCTGGCGATCAACTTCACGTCGCTCAGCTACGACTTCGAGCGCGCATCATTCACCGGGAAGCCCATTCGCGGCCTGACGACGCAGAACTTCGGCTACACCGTGCGCTCCGACCTGCTGCCAGGCATCGACATCGGGGTGGACTACTCGCTGTTCGAGGGTTCCACGCTGAGCGATTCGGCCAGGTTTGCACCCTATCGCGAGCGAGTCACCGGGTCTTTCACCATCAGCAATAACCAGAATCCCTTCGCGGTGTTCTCGCGCATCTTCGGACGCGCCGTGCCAGCCGCCGAGGTGGGCACGGATCGCCTGAATCCCGCGCCCGACGATCGCTACGCGCGCCAGATCGCATCGCAGCCCGTTGCCGGCCGCTCGGCACGCACGGCGGCCTTTTTGCCCACGGCCACGTCCGGATGGCAGGCGACGTTCAATTTCACGTCCGCGCGCCAGCGTCCGCCCGTGACGCCGCGGAATGTCGTGGAATTTGATCCCACCGTGCGGTGCGCGCTGTTCAACACGCCGCAGCTCCGCACGCAGTTCGATCAGTGCGTCGCGCTGGCGCGGCTGAATCCGTCCACCGAGCAGCCGATCACCTCGGGGCTCGTCGGGGCGCCGATCTATCTCTCCCCCCCCACGACGTCGCTCAGCAGCGACGTGAGCTTCGCCCTCACCGAGCACTGGGCGGCCACGTGGAACACGCAGTACGACTTCGTGCAGCACAGCTTCGCGAGCCAGATCGTCTCGCTCCAGCGAGACCTGCATGACTGGCGCGCGATCTTCGCCTTCACGCAGTCGCCCAACGGCAGCTTCGCCTTCAACTTCCTCATCTCGCTGAAGGCCGAGCCGTCGCTCAAGTTCGACTATCACAAGTCGACGTTCCGGAACGAAGGGCTGAGCCCGTAGCACCCCGCGCCGCGCGGATGCATCGCGCGCGGAGGGCATCGGGACGTCGCCCTTGTCTACACCGGGCGCGCCAAAGACATTGCGCGCATGGCCACTGTCGTCACGCTGGACGGGCATTCGCTCACGTTGGACGATGTCGTCGCGGTCGCCCTCGCACATGCGCCGGTCGAGCTTGCGAATGCGGCGCGCGCTCGCATGTCACGCGCACATGATGTCGTCAGCGCGTTGGTAGAACGCAACGCTGTCGCATATGGCGTCACCACGGGCTTCGGCAAGTTGTCCGACGTCGCCATTCCGCGCGCTCGGCTCGATGAGCTGCAGGTCAACCTCGTGCGCAGCCATGCGGCGGGTGTAGGTCCGCTGCTGCCTGAGCGAGAGGCGCGCGCAATGATGTTGCTGCGCGCCAACGTCATCGCGAAGGGGTACTCCGGCGCGCGCCCTGTGCTCGTGGACACACTGGCGGCGATGCTCAACGCCGGCCTCTATCCGCCAGTTCCGGAGCAGGGCAGCGTCGGCGCGAGCGGCGACCTCGCGCCGCTCGCGCATCTCGCGCTGTCCCTCATCGGCGAAGGCGCGCTGTTCAAGGGCACCGACACGGGGTCGGCGTCCGACATGCTGGCGCGAGAAGGCATTGCGCCTGTGCGGCTCGGGCCCAAGGAGGGCATCACCCTCATCAACGGGACGCAGGCGCATACGGCGATTGCCGCACTGGCGGTCGTCGACGCACATCGTCTCTGGCAGGTCGCGCATCTCGCCGGCGCCATGTCGCTCGAAGCGCTCCTCGGCACGCCTGTCGCGTTTGACGCGCGCATCCATGATGCTCGCGGCCAGCTGGGGCAGGCGGCGAGCGCGGCGCTCTTTCGCGAGCTGCTCAAGGACAGCGAGATCCGCGAGTCGCATCGCGACAACGATCCGCGCGTGCAGGATCCGTATTCGCTGCGCTGCATGCCGCAGGTGCACGGCCCCGTGCTCGACGCCATCGATTTCTGCGCTGGCGTCATCGGGCGCGAGCTCAATGCCGCGACGGACAATCCGCTCGTGTTCTCCGACACCGGCGAGCTATTGAGTGGCGGCAACTTCCATGGACAGGCCGTTGCGATGGCGCTCGACTTCCTCGCCATCGCGCTCACGAACCTCGCGACGATTTCCGAGCGCCGCATCGACCGCCTCGTCAATCCCGACCTCAACCAGGGACTCCCCGCGTTTCTCTCGTCCGACGCCGGCGTCAACTCCGGCTTCATGATGGCGCAGGTCACCGCGGCGTCGCTGGCGAGCGAATGCAAGCTCCTCTCGCATCCCGCCAGCGTCGACACCATCCCCACCGACGGCAACAAGGAGGACATCGTACCCATGGCGATGGGCGCCGCGTGGAAGCTTCGGCGCATCGTGGGCAATGTGCGCAACGTGCTGGCGATCGAGCTGATGTGCGCCGCGCAGGGGCTGGACTATCGCGCCCCGCTTCGTGCAGGGCTTGGCGCGGCCGAGGGACACCGCCGTGTGCGGGTCCTGGTCTCGCCGCTTGCGGAGGATCGCGTGCTCTCATCGGACATCATCACGCTCGCGAGCGCCATCGAGCGCGGACACTTTTCCTCCGGCGTGAGGTCCGAATGACTTCTACCCTCGCGGCAACCACCATTGGCGCGCGCCCGGTGCGTGCTCCGCGCGGCAACGCCATCTCCTGCAAGGGATGGCAGCAGGAAGCCGCGCTGCGCATGCTGATGAACAACCTCGATCCCGACGTCGCCGAGCGGCCGGACGAGTTGGTGGTGTATGGCGGCACGGGTCGCGCGGCGCGGAGTTGGGAGGCATTCGATGCCATCGTTGCGTCCCTGCGCGCGTTGGAGAACGACGAGACGCTCCTCGTCCAGAGCGGCAAGCCCGTCGCCGTGTTCCGCACGCACGCTTCGGCGCCGCGCGTGCTCATTGCCAATTCGAATCTCGTGGGACGCTGGGCGACGTGGGATCACTTCCGCGAGCTCGAGCGCCAGGGGCTCATGATGTACGGCCAGATGACGGCCGGCTCGTGGATCTACATCGGCTCGCAGGGCATTGTGCAGGGCACGTACGAAACGTTCGGCGCTGTCGCGCGACGGCACTTCGGCGGATCGCTCGCAGGTCGTCTGGTGGTGACCGCGGGCCTGGGCGGCATGGGTGGCGCGCAGCCGCTCGCTGCCACCATGCAGGGCGCCGTCATCCTCGGCTTCGACGTCGACGAGTCGCGCATTGATAAACGGCTCGCCACGGGCTACCTCGACGCGAAGGCGCCGTCGCTCGACTCTGCGCTCACGATGGCGGCAGCCGCGCAGCGCGAGGGTCGCGCCCTCTCGATTGGCGTCGTCATGAATGCCGCGCCCGCGCTCGAGGCACTCGCACAGCGCGGCGTCGCGGTGGATGTGTTGACGGACCAGACCAGCGCGCACGACATGCTGCGTGGCTACATCCCTGACGGCATGTCGCTCGACGAGGCGGCGTCGCTGCGCGACGGCGATCCCTCGGCCTACGTCGCGCAAAGTACCGCGACGGCGGTTCGGCACGTGCGCGCCATGCTTGCCATCCAGCGCGCCGGCGCAGTGACGTTCGATTATGGAAACAACGTGCGCACCGTCGCCTTCGACGCCGGCGTGCTCGATGCCTTCGAGATTCCCGGCTTCATCCCCGAGTACATCCGTCCGCTCTTCTGTGAAGGGAAGGGCCCATTCCGCTGGGTCGCGCTCTCGGGAGATCCCAGGGACATCGCTCGCACGGATGAATTGGTGCTCGACCTATTCCCGAACGACGCGCACCTCCGGCGGTGGATCACGCTCGCACGCGAGCGGATTCACTTCCAGGGACTACCGGCGCGCATCTGCTGGCTGGGTCAGGGCGATCGCGCAACGTTCGGCGTCGCACTCAACGACCTCGTCGCCAGCGGCGAGCTCTCGGCGCCGATTGCCATTGGGCGCGACCATCTCGACACCGGCAGCGTGGCGTCGCCCTTCCGCGAGACGGAGGCGATGAAGGACGGCACCGATGCGGTGAGCGATTGGCCAATCCTCAACGCCCTGCTGAACGTGGCGAGCGGTGCGAGCTGGGTGTCGTTCCACCACGGCGGCGGCGTCGGCATCGGCAACTCCCTGCATGCCGGCCAGGTCATCGTCGCCGACGGGACGCCGGAGATGCGCATGCGCCTGGAGCGCGTGCTGACGAACGATCCGGGCATCGGCGTCGCGCGCCACGCGGATGCGGGCTACGAGTCCGCGCGCGAGACGGCCGCGCGCACGGGCATCGTGATTCCGATGGGGCAGTCGTGACAAGGACCGGGACCAACGGGAGAAGCAGGTCCCTCCCTAAGTTTACCCTGAGCGCAGTCGAAGGGGTCGGGACGACAATCGGGGATGTCGTCCCGAGCGCAGCGAAGGCTCCGCACCTGCTGTTCCGCAATGGATGTCATCCTGAGCCCTTCGACTTCGTTCAGGCTAAACTCCGCGACGGATCTGCACCTGCTGTTCCGCTGCCCTGAGATCTGATGCTCTCCGCGAAGTTCAAGCCGTGGCACGTGCCGCTCTTCCTTGCGAAGTACGGCTGGCTGACGCTGCGCAAGCGCCCGGTGCTCGTGCACTTCGAGGTCACGTTGCGCTGCAACGCACGCTGTGGCTTCTGTGACTACTGGAAGACGCCGGCCGACGCGCGCCAGCACGAGCTCAAGTCGTTCGCCGATGCCGCGAAGCACTTCAATCCGATGCTCGTGACCTTCACCGGTGGCGAGCCGCTCCTGCGTCGCGACCTGGAGGAGATCGTCGCCGCCGTGGACGCCGCCGTGCGACTCAAGTACGTCACGCTGATCACGCACGGCGGCATGCTCACCCCAGAGCGCGCTGCCTCGCTCTGGGACGCCGGCATCCACCAGTTCAACATCTCGCTCGACTACCTCGATGGCCGGCACGACACCGCGCGTGGCATTCCCGGCCTAACTGACAGAATTTTCCACCAGATTGAAGGGATGCGCGCCCTGGGCATCGACAACATCCGCTTCAACACGGTCATCAAGGACGACAACCTCGACCAGTTGATGCCGATCGTCGAACGCGCCGGCGCGTTGGGTTGCGGTGTGAATTTCAGCGTGTACACCGATTCCAAGAACGGCAACACCGATCACAAGCTCGGCGCTCACTTGCACGACGCGCTCGACGACGCCATCGCGCAATTGCTCGATCTCAAGCGACGGCACCGTGGCGTGATCACCAACTCCGACGCGTACCTCGAGCAGATCCCGCGCTGGGTGCGCGGGGAGGCGATGGAGCCCTGTCGCTCGGGCCAGCGCACGATCCACATCGACCCGATGGGCCACGTGAAGCGGTGCCCGGACTTTCCCACCGACTTCCACTGGCGCGACTTTCGTGCGTACGAGCCTATCGACTGCAACGCGTGCTTCTACGCGTGCCGAGGCGAAGCGCAGGCGCCGCTGCGCCTCTCGCGCGTGCGGGACGTGATGGGTCGCCCGCACGCGGTGTCATGACCGGCGTCGAGCTGCTCTTCGTCAACGCGACGCAGACGGTCACCTGCGCGGGCGAGGGTCGCGCACGGCTCGGCAGCGAGATGAGCGACGCAATGGTGCGCACGGACACGGCGGTGCTTGTGCGCGACGATCGCATCGCCGCAGTGGATGGCGAGCCGTCGCTGCGGGCCGCGCACCCGCACGCGACGATCGTGGACTGTGGTGGTGGCGTGCTCACGCCCGGCTTCGTCGACTCCCACACGCACGCGATCTTTGGTCGAGCGCGGTACGAAGAGCAGGAGATGCGCGCGGGCGGCGCGACGTACATGGAAATTGCGCAACGCGGCGGCGGCATTCACTCGTCCGTGCGCGACTTGCGCTCGCGCACTGATGACGACCTCTTCGCGCTCGCCGAGCCGCGCCTCCGCACGCTCGCGGCATCCGGTGTCACCACCGTGGAGGTGAAGTCGGGCTACGGCCTTTCGCTCGATGACGAGATCCGGACGCTGCGCGTCATTCAACGTCTCGCGAGCACGCTGCCCATGCGCATCGTGTCAACGTGGCTTGGCGCGCACGAGATTCCGCATGACTATCGCAGCCGCGCCAACGGTCGCCGCGAGTACATCGACCTCCTCCTTCGCGAGATGCTGCCCGTCGTGGCCTCCCAGCAGCTCGCCCGGTTCGCCGACGTCTTCTGCGAGCCCGGCGTCTTCACCGTGCCAGAGACGCGCGAGATCCTGCTCGCCGCACGCGCGGCCGGACTCGGTATCAAGCTTCATGCGGATGAGCTCTCGGACGGCGGCGGCGCCACACTCGCTGGCGAGATTGGCGCCGTGTCGGCGGACCATCTCGCCGCCGTGAGCGACCACGGGATCGCAGCGCTCGCCGCCGGCGGTACGGTCGCCACGCTACTGCCCGGCACCATGCTGTTCCTCGGCAAGACTGCGCACGCGCCCGCACGCAGGCTCATTGACGCCGGCGTCGCCGTCGCACTCGCCACCGACTTCAATCCGGGCACCTCGCCCACAACGAACTTCCCCCTCGTTCTTACACTCGGCGTCAGCCAGCTTCGCCTGTCCGTCGCGGAGGCGGTGGTGGCTGGCACGGTCAATGGAGCAGCGGCGCTCGGGCTCGCAGGCTCCGTCGGACAGCTCGCACCAGGCTACTCAGCGGACCTCGTGCTCTGGGACATGAAGGATGTCCGCGAGTTGCCATACTGGTACGGCGCAGGGCGGTGTCGCGCGTCGTGGGCATGCGGCAAACCTTGTCACGTACATGACTTAGCAGTAACTTTTCCTTCCTGATCCCCCCTCTTCCGCGAGGTCGGGGACGCCCCTCGCGGAGCCCGCCCGTCGCTGATGCCAGATGTCGCAAAGCTGAAGAAAAAGGCCGCCGAATTCGAGCTCAAGAAGCAGTTCGACAAGGCGTTGGCGGTGTACGTCGAGATCCTCGACGGCTTAGACGCGTCGGATGAGGAGGTCGATGTTTCGCTCTTCAATCGCGTCGGCGACCTCTACCTCAAGCAGGGGAGCGTCGGTGACGCGGTCGACTACTACGAGAAGGCCGTGGATCGCTATGCAGACGGCGGTTTTCACAACAACGCCATCGCGCTCTGCAACAAGATCCTGCGCAACTCGCCCGGTCGTGCGAGTGTGTACTACAAGCTCGGAAAGATCAGCGCGCAGAAGGGCTTCAAGGGCGACGCGAAGAAGAACTTTCTCGAGTACGCGGATCGCATGCAGTCGTCCGGCAAGATCGACGAGGCCTTCCGCGCACTGAAGGAGTTCGCCGACCTCTGTCCGGACCAGGACGACATCCGCCTGATGCTCGCCGACCAGCTCTCCAAGAAGGGTCGGAGCGACGAAGCCATCGAGCAGCTCCAATTGCTCTACGTCCGCTACTCGCACGAGGGCCGCGACGCCGAGGCGCGCGCCACGATCGAGCGCATGAAGGCGATTGACCCGACGGCCGAACCGCGTGCACTTGGCGACGCGCCCAGTCGGTCGGCAGCGGATTTGGTGTTTCTCGATCTCAGCGACAGCACGCCTGTCAGGCACAAGCCGGGCGTACAGAAGCGTGCAACACAGGGCCTCGATCTCATCGCGACAGGAGAGGTGCCGGAGGTTCGTCCCCAGGCGGCATTTCAACCCCCCGCGCCCGCACCGTTCATCGCGCTGACCCCGGCCCCAACGGAAGCGATCCTCGAGACAAGCCTCCTCGACCCCGCAGTGCTCGACGGCGTGAACCGGGCGGCCGAGTTCGAGCGTTCTAGCGATGCCGATATCAGCGGCGGATTGCTCGACGGCCTCGAGGTCACGTCGTTCGCTCCCCCCCCTCCCAGCGGGCCAGACACGCACGACCTGCTCGACTTCGAGCCCACCAGCTTCGGTGAGACGGTGCTTCCGGCGCCTACGCCAGTCGCGCCGCCGCAGCCATCGCCGTCGGTTGGCGCGCTGATCGACTTCGACATGGCGATCCCCACGCCGATCTCGGCGCCACGTCAGTCCGACCAGCGTCGGCAAGCCGCCGAAACGCCGGCCCACGATTTCGGCACGATCGAATTCGAGGAAACCGCGCCGCCGCACAACGCGCGTCCGTCACTTGCGGGCCTCCCGCTGCTGGCCGACGAGCAAGGCGAGAGGCCTGAGGAGGAGATTGAGGAGGACGAGGAGGACGTGACGATTGGCGGCGACCTCCAGCTCATCATGCCCGACGGCACGCCGGCGCGCGGAAGCGCCGTGCAGGACGACCACCTGGCCGACTTGCCGTTGATGGATCTCGATCTCCCGATTCGCGGCGAAGCCGCGGCGGCAATTAGCGGCGAGCCAGCAGGGGTGGAGCTCGACCTCGAGTTGCCGGACGAGGATTTCGACAGGGCGATTCCGGCCGCGCGGCGGCAGTCCACGGTGATTGCCGAACAGGACGTCGACCTGCTACAGGCGCTGTCCGAAGCGGACCCCGACGACAACATGCTGCGCCGGCGCCTCGCCGAGGCGATGCTTGAGTCCGGAGATCGCGAGGGCGGGCTGCGCGAGCTCGAGACGGCGATGGTAGGCTTCGAGCGAGCCGAGGACCTCGTTGCGGCGTCCAAGCTGGCCGACGAGATCGTGCTGCTCAATCCGGGCTCGGTGCGCCACCACCAGAAGCGCGTCGAGTATGCGTTCCGGACCAACGAGCGCGGTCGCCTGATCGAGGCGTATCTCCAGCTGGCGGAATCACTCTTCAGTGCGGGGCAGACGGACAAGTCGCGTGCGATCTACCAGCGGGTGCTGGACCTCGCGCCGGAGGACATTCGCGCCCAGGCCGCGCTTGAGACGCTTCCGGATCCCGAGCCGGAGCCGGTCGCGCCGCCGCCGCCGCCGAAGGGCAGGCAGTCCACGGTCATGCCGCGTATGAGCACCGTGATTCCGGTCGCGCCGCTGGCGCTACCCACGTCCGACGACGAGTACATCAACCTCGGCGATTGGCTTCGCGACGACGAGGCGCCGAAGGACACGCGCATGATCGTCGACGAGGAGGAGCCCACCGGCGATGAGGAAGCGGATTTCCAGGACATGCTGCGGAAGTTCAAGCAGGGCATTTCCGAGAACGTCGACGAGGAGGATCATCAGAGCCACTACGACCTCGGCGTCGCCTACAAGGAGATGGGGCTGCTCGACGAAGCCATCGCCGAGTTCCAGAAGGCGCTTCGCGCGCCGGCCAATCGCGTCCCCACGTACGAGGCGCTCGGCCTCTGCTTCATCGAGAAAGAGCAGTACCCCATGGCGGCGACGATCCTGTCGCGCGCGTTGCACGAGCCCGGAATCTCCGAGAGCCAGCTGATCGGCGTGCTGTACCTGCTCGGCCGCTGCGCGGAAGAGCGCGGGCAGAACAGCGCCGCGGTCGAGTACTACCAGCGCGTGTTCGTCGTGGACATCCAGTTCCGCGACGTGGGCGAACGGCTCGCTGCCGTCGAAGGCGCGCCCTCGTGACCGGTGCGGTCGCGGGGGGGGGCCCGCCCGCCCCCGGGG
>JANOIJ010000170.1:0-30774 GCA_031407575.1 Gemmatimonadaceae bacterium
CTGTGCGCGCAGGTTCGACGCTGCGTCCAGCGTCTGCGCAATCGCCGCGCGCGTATCCAGGTTCTCGTACAGATACGCGTTGTCCGAGGCGATGACGACCGTGCCCTGCGTGGTGGCGATGCTCACGTACTGCGACGCGAAGGTATGCTTGCCACCGGTATGAACGCGAACGCCCGGGATGATCTCCCTGTCGCCATTCACCATGTGCACGCGACCGTTGTGCTTCAGCTCCACGAGCATCGCGGCATCGAGGGAGTCCACGGCCGGGTTGAGCGAGCGGCCGCGATCATCGACGTGATGGCCGTACTCGTCGCGCTGGATCCAGACGTACGCGTTGGGAAAAAGGTCGGCGCCATCCATATGGTCCCAGTGGACGTGGGACACGATGACGTCCGTGATGTCTTCCGGACGCACGCCCGCGGCACGCACCGCGTCCGACGGCGTGATGTAGTCGGCCGGCTTCCACCGTTGGATGAACTTGTCGCGGTAAAAGCCGGCGTCGACGAGAATCATCCGCCCGTCCGGCCGCTTGATCAGCCAGACCATGAGCGCGATGTCCATGCGGCGCGATGTATCGGCGCCGGCGACGAGCGACGCGACGGGAAAGTTGCGAAGCGTCCCATACCGAATGGCGTACACCTCCGAGAGCGTCGTCGTCTCACCACCAGCACCGCCACGCGGCACCGAGGCGCACGCAGTGGCCAGTGCGAGGGTGAGCAGCGCTACGCGCATGTGGATGCGGGGTTCGACAAGTCCACCGTGCACCGCTGGCTCAAGCCGCCGATTGTCGACACGACGCTCACCTTGCTCGTGCCGTTGAAGGTCATCTCCGTGCGCACCGATATGGAGGTGCCACCATCGAGCGCGACCGTCATGTCGCTCGTGATCACGCCGGAGAGCGGATACGCGGCTGCACCTGTGGTCGCGGTGGGCATGACGAGGTTGCTCATCGTCATGGTCATGGTCATTGCGACCGGCAGCGTGGACCCGCCGTTCGCCACCGTTCCGTTCATCTTCATGACGTTCGTGCCGTTCAGGACGTGCGTCGACGTGAGCAAGCCACTCAACGTCATGTCCTGCACCTGATCGATCGTCACGCGCGTGCCGGCATCAGTGACTGTCCCCGCCAGGCTCGCCTTGGACCGGACGGCGGCCGTCGTATTGGCGTCGAACGCAGCCTGCGGCCTGCCCGCGGCATCGAACAGCGTGTAGGACTGCGTGATCGTGAGCCCTCCCGCAACGATGGTGGGGCACTGGAAGCCCTGCACAGACGCACTGTATGTGCAGTTGGCCGGCGCGACGGGGGTCGGCACGGGAACGGTGACACCGGTGAGCGCGGCCGGCACGCCGGTTAGAGACGGCAGCGTCATCTCGCGCAGTACCGTGGCGAGGTCGGTGGGCTGGCGGCTGTCGGGCGCTGTCGCGCTCTCGGACGAGCAGGCGCCAAGGACGGCGATGATGGCGAAGGAGAGGACGCGTTTCACGACGATGCTCCGATGGGGGCGACTTCTGAGTATACCACTATGTTGACAAGAGCTTGCTCGCCGTTCGCCGCCCGCGCTACTTCGCGCGCCGACGCGCCGTGATGAGCGTCGCGACGTCGTCTGGACGGGGATTCACGAAGTCCAGTCGGACGCGCCCGTCCGGCAGCGTGCTCACCGACGCGGGAATCGCGCTGTTGGTGAGCAGCCACCCGGCGGGCAGCACGACAGCATTCGTCGGGCGGCCAAGGCTGCGGTCCCATACCAGCTCGTCGTTCACCAGCTTATAACGCGCCGTGTCGGTGTACGTCTCGAACATGCGCAGCCGCAGCGATGTGCCCGCCGTCACGGGAGGGAATCGGAACACCACGACCTCCGTCTGCGGCGTGACGTCGCGTACGTCGAGCTTCGCGCGCGTGATGGCGTCGCCCTTGAGCGTCTCGAATGGCAGCGGCTCGCCGGTATCGAGGTTGAGCGCTCGCGGCTTGGACACAGTACTCCCGGCGCGTACGATGTTGAGGTACGTGCTCGTGCCCGCGCGCGTCTCCGTGTAGTCGTGATAGAGGTCGAACGCGTTCGTCTCGGGCTGCTGGAGGTAGTAGACGATCTCGCGATTCTGCCGAGCGCGCTCGCCCAATCGCGCAGCGACGCTCGATACCGTGTTCGACATACCGCGCACCGGCACCGCGCGCAGCGTCACCGCAGCCTCGGACGGCGCCGCATTCCAGAAGCTGATGCCCACGCGTCCGTCGGGCTCCTGCAGCACCTGCGCTGGAAACGTCGACGCGACGAGCTCGTATCCACTCGGCAGCACGACCGCGTTGCGCTTGACACCGAGCGGCCGAGTGAAGACTAGGGTGTCGCCGCGCGAGAAGTAGCTGAGCGAATCGAGATAGGTCTTGAGGATGAGGACGCGCGCTTCGCCGCCGTCGGCTGGAACGGGGCGCGACAGCGTCACGCGGATGTAGGTCTGCGTCGAGTCGGTGCAACGGACGCCGCCTGCGCGCGCCACGGCGCATCCGACTTCCGCAAACTCCATCGGCTTGCCGGTCGCGCGGTCGCTGACGCTCTCGTCGCTGGCGACGCTGCCCTTCCGAATGGGATTGAAGTAGTGCGTCGCGCCGGCCGTGCTCGCGGTCACTTCGTAGATGATGCGAAACTTTGCCGAGCCGGGCGCGAGCAGCTCGTAGCGGGTGTACGCGTCGGATTCAGTTTGCCGCGCGGGTGTTTGCGCGCCGGTGGTGTGCGCGGCGACGAGGAGTCCCAAGAGGAGAGTTCGCATGGTCAGAACATGCGGGCCGATGAGTTGCCGCGCCACGCGGACGGCCTGGAGGCGGCGATTGGGGTCAGAGTCGGGGGTCAGAGTCGCGCGGGAATTTGATCCGACGTGTAGCGAAAGACCGCCCGACTCTGACCCCTACTCTGACCCCGACCCACAGTTACGGCAACGACCCATCGAGAATCGCCCCAAAAACATCGAGATCGATACTGCCCCCACTCACGATGCACACCGTGCGCGGCACATCGATCGCCCCGCCGAGCGCCGCCGCCAACGCGGCCGCCCCCGCGCCCTCGGCAACAACACGACATCGTTCGGCCAGCACCTTCACGGCGGCCGCTACTTGCGCCACGGTGACGACCACCGTTCCGGCGAGCAGCGTCCGCACGAGCGGCCACATCTCCTCGAACACCGCGCCGCTGCCCATGCCATCGATGAACGTTGGCGTGCGGGTCACGCTCGTCGGCGTCCCGGCGGCAAACGACGCCGTGAGCGGTGCCGCGGTCTCCGCCTCGATGGCATAGACCTTCGTATGTGGGCTCACGGCGCGCGCCACCGCGGCGATGCCGCACGCGAGCCCGCCGCCACCATAGGGGACGAAAATCGCGTCGACCTCCGTGAGGTCCTCGAAGATCTCCAGCGCGATGGTGCCATTGCCCGCCATCACCGCCGCATCGGCGAACGGGTGCACGAACAGCCCCGGCATGTCCGGAGTGCCGTGCCGCACGAGTGTCTGCCACCACTCGTCGAATGAGACGCGCACGACGCTCGCGCCGAGCCGCCCGATGGCGTCGGTCTTCGCGCGCGGTGCGTGCTCCGGCACGATGACCGTGCAGGGGACGCCAAGCTGTCGCGCGCACCACGCGACGCCCTGCGCCATGTTGCCCGCGCTCGCGGTGTAGACGCCGTGCGTCAGTGCGTCAGGGCCCGCGAGCGCGATGGCGTTCGCCGCGCCCCGCAGCTTGAACGAGCCGATGGGCTGGAGGTTCTCCAGCTTGAGGTAGACCTGGCCTACCGAGCTGTCGAACGGGAGCCGAACGAGCGGCGTGCGCACGATGACGCCTGCGAGGCGGGCGCGGGCGTCGTGGACGTCCGTGAGGATGGTGGGGACGATTGTCATCCTGAGCGAAGTCGAAGGATCTGTACCTCATGAAATACAGCACGTGCAGATCCTTCGCTGCGCTCAGGATGACAACGCCGCGCAGGATGTCACCGATGCGCTCAGGATGACACGAGTACTAGTCCCATGCCCAGCTGTTCTGTATGATCGCCGATCATCAGGCCAACCGACATACCGACCAACACCACAGCCAATGCGCCTCCCGCTCGCCCTCCTCTGCATTCCGGCGCTCGCGCACGCGCAGTCCGCCAACTGGCCCGTCTACGGCGGCACCACCCACAACACCCGCTACTCCACACTCGGCCAGATCACCCCGGCCAACGTAAAGCAGCTCCAGGTCGCGTGGACGTACGAGACGCGCGACGAGTTTCCAAACTCGGAGATGCAGGCGAACCCCATCATCATCGACGGTGTGCTGTACGCGACGTCGCCACGGCTGCGCGTGTTCGCGCTCGATGCGGCAACGGGTAAGGAGCGCTGGAGCTTCGACCCCACCTTCGGCACGCCGTCCACACAGCGCTTTCGGCAGCGCGGCGTCACCGTGCAAGGCGACCGTCTCTACGTCACGCATCGCAACTGGCTCTGGTCGCTCGACCGGCATACCGGCAAGCCGATCACCGCATTCGGCGACTCGGGACGCGTCGACCTCCGCAAGGGGCTCGACCGCCCGATCGAGAGCGTGTCGATCGGTGCCAGCACACCCGGCGTCATCTTCGAAGATCTCTACATCATCGGCAGCTCGGTGCCCGAAGCGCTGCCGTCGTCGCCCGGGGACGTCCGCGCCTACGACGCGAACACCGGCGCGCTGCGCTGGACCTTCCACACCATTCCGCGCCCCGGCGAGTTCGGGTACGAGACGTGGCCGAAAGAGGCGTACAAGGTGGCCGGCGGAGCGAACGTCTGGTCGGGACTCACCGTCGACCACACACTCGGCATCGTGTTCGGCGCGACCGGCTCGGCGTCATTCGACTTTTATGGCGCGAACCGGCACGGCGACAATCTCTTCGCCAACACGATCCTCGCACTCGACGCGCGCACCGGAAAACGCGTCTGGCATTTCCAGGGCATCAAGCACGATCTCTGGGACCTGGATTTTCCATCGCCGCCGGCGCTCGTCACGGTGCAGCGCGGTGGCAAGCCGGTGGAGGCGCTGGCGCAGGTGACCAAGACGGGTCACATCTGGGTGCTCGACCGACGCACGGGCAAGTCGCTCTTTCCGGTCCGCACGTTCAAGGTTCCACCGTCGAAGCTCGACGGCGAGAAGGCGAGCCCCACGCAGCACTTGCCCGTGATGCCTCCAGCGCTCGTGCGCCAGACGCTCACCCGCGACATGCTCACCACGCGCACGCCCGCGGCGCACGCAAATGCGCTCGAGCGATTCAACCAGCACACCTCGCGCGGCCTGTTCGCTCCGCCCGCCAAGGAGGGGACAATCGTATTCCCAGGCTTCGACGGCGGCGCCGAATGGGGCGGTCCGGCGTTCGATCCAGAGTCGGGGCTGCTCTACGTGAACGTGAACGAGATGGCATGGCTGCTCCGCATGTTGCCGCGCAGCGAAAAGTCGCTGTACGCGAATACGTGTGCGAGCTGCCATCGCGCCGATCTCACAGGCACGCCGGGCCAGGTGCCGTCGCTGGTAGACGTTGGAACGCGTCTCTCACGCGCCGAGCTGCTCTCCGTCATCCGTTCGGGGCGAGGCCGCATGCCCGGCTTTGCGGGCGCGCTGGACAACAGTGCAATCGGCGCGCTGGCCAACTTCCTCATCACGGGCCACGACGTCGCCGACACGGCGAAAAACAATCCGAATTTTCTCAAGTATCGCAACGACGGCTACAACATCTTCCTCGACCCGGACAGCTTTCCCGCCATCAAGCCGCCGTGGGGCACGCTGAACGCCGTGGATCTGAACAAGGGGACGATTCGCTGGCGCGTGCCGTTCGGCGAGTATCCCGCGCTCGCCGCGCAGGGCGTGAAGGACACGGGGACGGACAGCTACGGCGGCCCGGTCGTGACGGCGAACGGCCTGCTCTTCATCGGCGCGACGACGTACGACAAGAAGTTCCGCGTCTACGACAAGAAAACCGGCGCGCTGCTCTGGGAGACGCTGTTGCCTGCATCGGGCAACGCGACGCCGTCGCTCTACATGGTGAACGGCAAACAGTTCGTGGTCATCGCGTGCGGCGGCGGCAAGAACGGCGCGGCGAGCGGTGGGACATACGTCGCCTTTGCGCTGCCGTAGCTTGTCATCCTGAGCGCAGCGAAGGATCTGCACGTGCAGGTCCTTCGCTGCGCTCAGGATGACAATTACCCCACATAGCGCGCCGCCGCCATCGCCGTGGTCGCCAGCACCAGCAACACCGCAATGACGCGCGTCGAGAGCATCATTCGCTTCTGGATGCGGTCGAGCTCCGCCACCTGATCGGGCGTCGGCGGCTTGCCAGACGCACGAATCGTCGCGCCGAGTGCGGACAGGCGTCGTCCGCCAGGATTGTTCACCGTCAGGCCGATGATGAGCGCGATGATCGCCAGCGCCCCGCCGGCGCCGAAGGTGCGCCCCGGTCCCGAACCGAGCCACGCGGGCGTGAAGCCCATCGACGCATTCCAGTACAGCGTGACCCCGGAGAGCACCGTGACGATCGCCGACACCGCCAGCCAGGCGGGCAGGCGGCGCACGTCCATGATGTGCTGCATCATCGCGCCTCCGGTGGGAACCGCGCGCACGGTGGGAATGATGAAGGCGGCCATGAACACGATCGCACCCACCCAGAGCACGCCGAGGACGACGTGTGCGATGCGAAGGACGATCACCATCGAAGCAGACAGCATTGACAAGAACCTCGCGGAAGGGGCGTGACGTCGCTGGAAGTCCACCAATATCCCGTCCGCTCGGTGGCACGTCCATCCACCAATCGGCCGATGGACACTCGCGCCAAGGGCCAACCCACCGTCAAGTTGTGGGCAGCAAAGCGTGCTCCCTCCATCTCCGTCGGCCATGACCCTCAGGCGAACGAAGCCCATTCACGGAGCAGCCGCACTCGTGGCGCCGTGGATCGAGCGAATCGCACGCGTCGGATTCGCGGCCAAGGCACTGCTGTACATCATCGTTGGCGTGCTGGCGCTTCAGGGCGCACGCGGCGCCGGCGGCAGGACGACAGGCACCAGCGGCGCGCTCGACGAGATCATCGGTAAGCCGTTCGGCAGGACGCTGCTGGCCATCATGGCGCTCGGCCTCATTGGCTATGCGGTGTGGCGCGTGGTGGAGGGCATCGCGGATCCGGGTCGCAAGGGTTCGGACGCCAAGGGCCTCGCACTGCGCGCGAGCTACGTGGCGCGCGGGCTCGCGCATGCCGCGCTCTCCGTGCAGGCCCTGCGCGTGGCGTTGCGGCAGACGTCGGGCAACGACGACGGCGCCGACGCGCGCGCGGCAACCTCCGTCGCAATGGAAATGCCGCTCGGCACATGGATCGTGATGCTCGGCGGCGCCGCCATCGCGGCGTACGGAGTCTGGCAGCTGTATCGCGCCGCGAAGTCGAAGCTCAGCACGCAGCTCGACGTCGGCGCCATGCACGGGGCGGGGCCGTGGGCGGTTCCCGTGAGCCGCTTCGGCATCGCGGCACGCGGCGTGGTGTTCGTGATGATCGGCGTGCTCTTCATTCGTGCGGGCCGCAGCGACGACGCGAATGCTGCCGGCGGCGTCGGCGCGGCACTGCACGCGCTTGGCAGCGGTGCGTACGGCGCGATCATCCTCGCTACGGTCGCCGTGGGGATGATCGCGTACGGCGTCTACGAGGGAATCCAGGCACGCTACCGGCGGATCGACGCGCGCGGCGAATAATGTCATCCTGAGCCCAAGGCGAAGGATCTGCACGTGTAGTTGCGCTGTCGTCCAGCGCGTATTCCCTGGCTTGCCGCAGGAGGTGCAGATCCTTCGCCTGCGGCTCAGGATGACAAAAGGAGCGCGGCTCAGGATGACAACAAGGGGGATGAATGCCCGACTGGATTCGCCGCATCGACTCGCTGCTGGGTGAGCTCGACAAGACCGTTCGCAACGCCACGCGTGCCGTGCGGTCCGTCCTCGGCGACGGCCCGTTCGAGGTGCTCTGCTATCGCGGTTACGGTAACGCAACTGCCGCGCAGGTGTTCGGCCGAGCGCAAGAGAACCGCGGCGTGGGGCCCAGCGGGGCGGATGACTCGACGCTCGAGAATCTCTACAACACCTACCGCCGCGCCGACAGCAATCCACTCAGGCATGCCGAGCTTGCCGTCGGCTACGCGAAGACCACCACAACCGTCAAGGCAGACGACGAGGGATTCTTCACCGCGCAGGTCGACCTGCCCGCCCCAGTTGCGACCAACGACCACTGGAGCGAGTACACCGTCGACCTGCTCGCGCCCGCGCGGCCCGGCATCGACCGCGCGCGCGGGAAGGGCGAGATCCGCGTCCCACAGCCGAGCGCGCGCTTCGGTGTCATCAGCGACATCGATGACACGGTGATCCAGTCGCGCGTCTCCAACTTTCTCCAGGCGGCGCGCACCGTGATCCTCGGCAATGCGCGCACGCGCTTGCCGTTTCCGGGCGTGGCGGGCTTCTATCAGGCACTGGAGCGCGGCGCGAGCGGCGCAGAGATGAATCCCATCTTCTACGTCTCCAGCAGCCCGTGGAACATCTACGACGTGATCACCGAGTTCATGGATCACCAGCAGATTCCGCGCGGACCAGTGCTGCTTCGCGACTGGGACATCGGCTTTGGTACGCTGTCCTCCACGCGCCACTTCGACCACAAGGGCGTGGCGATCCACAACATCATGAACTTCTATCCGAACCTGCCCTTCATCCTCATCGGCGACACGAGCCAGCACGATCCCGAGATCTATCGGCGAATCGTGGCAGACTTTCCGAATCGCATTCTCGCGATCTACATCCGCGACGTCACGTTGAACTCGGAGCGCTCATCCGCGGTGCAGAAACTGGCCGACGAAGTGCTGGCCGCGCACTCGACGCTCGTGCTGGCGGAAGACACGCTCGGCGCTGCGGCGCATGCGGTGGAGCAGGGCTGGATCAACGCCGACGCCCTGGAACACGTACGCGAGGAGAAGCGCGCCGATACGGGTCAGGATGGAACGAAAGTCCCCACGCCGGACGGCGGCAAGCCGAGTACGGGCGAGGCACCCACAGTAATCGAATGAGCGTCGCATGTTTTGTCATCCTGAGCGCTTTGTTGTCATCCTGAGCGCAGCGAAGGATCTGCAACTCCGCAGGTCCAGATCCTTCGCCGCGCTCAGGATGACATTGGTGTGTGTTGTCGCCGCCGCGTGCGCGAGCCCACCAGCCCAAGCGCCGAGCCCCAGCGTCGCCGAACCGATTGTCGGCCCGCCGAGGGGATCGGTCGTCGTCGTGGGCGGTGGCGTGGTGGGTCCGGAGATCCTCACGCGCTTCATCGAGCTTGCCGGCGGGCCGAACGCGCTCATCATCGACGTCCCCACCGCAGGCGGTGATTCCATCTACCCCGCCAACTGGCGCGGCATGAACGCGCTCAAGGCCGCCGGTGCGAAGAACGTCGTGGTGCTGCACACGAAGGACACCGCGGTTGCGAACAGCGACGCGTTCACCGCGCCACTCGCGCGCGCGGGCGGCGTGTGGTTCGAGGGTGGACGCCAATGGCATCTCGTCGACAGCTATGCTGGCACGAAGACCGAACGCGGGTTCCACGATGTGCTGGCGCGCGGCGGCGTGGTCGGCGGCTCATCGGCCGGCGCGTCGATCCTGTCGAGCTACATGCTGCGCGGCGCGCGCTCCGGCAACAACATCATCATGGCGCCTGGCTACGAGCAGGGATTCGGCTTCCTGCGCGGCGTCGCCATCGATCAGCATGTGGTCGCACGCGAGCGCCTGCGCGATCTCGCGGACTCGCTGATGCCGAAGCGCCCCGACCTGCTCGGCATTTCGGAAGACGAGGGCACCGCGTGGGTCGTTCGCGGTGACGTCGCCGACATCATCGGCCGCAGCAAGGCGTTCGTGTACGGCGGCAAGGACTCCACGGACGACGGCAAGCCGTTCCTCACACTCTATCCGGGCGACCGCTACGACCTAGCCGCTCGACGCGTGGTGCACCGCGCCAGCGACGGGTCGCGCATGACGCGAACGTTCGTAGACTCGATCTTTCGCGGCATCGCAGGCGCGGCGACCGTGCTCGTTGCGCGCGACGGCCGCGTGCTGGTGAATCGGGCGTATGGCGTCCCGCCGCATCCCACCTACATGCCCGGCACCACCGTGCCGAACTTCCCACTCGGCGGACTCGGCGCGCCGATCAACGCGCTGGTCAAACAGCTCGCGCCGCCGACGGACACGCTCGCGTATCCTGCGCGCGTGGCGCGCTACGTCGGCACGCCGGTGGGGTGGCACAAGACGGTGACCGAACAGAGCGGCGCGATATCGTCGAACGTCGACGAGCTGTATCGGCTCTCGATGGGCCTCGAGCACAGCCGCACCTTCGGCTTCGACTCGACGCGTGTCGCAATGCGCGATGACACGCGCGGCTGGACGCTCGACAGCTGGCGCGGCGTCGCTCGGCTCAGCGTCTTCGGCACGGAAGACGGCAAGCGCAACGCGTTCGTTCGGCTCCCCGACCGTCGCGTGTCGATCATCATCCTCACGGATCGCGACGACGTGGATGCTCGTGCCCTCTCGACAAAGATCGCGGAGCGGCTGCTGCTTCCGTAGTTGGTTGTCATCCTGAGCGCAACGTGTTGTCATCCTGAGCGCAACGTGTTGTCATCCTGAGCGAAGTCGAAGGATCTGCACTTCTGCACTTAACAGCAGGTGCAGACTCCCACGGGAGAACGTTGTCTCCGTCGCGCCGAGCTGCCGTCAGATGTCGACGACCGTCGTGCCGCGCTGACTTGGGCAGCGCGGCAGGATCTGCTCCGGCATGAACTTGCGCGCCCTGACTTCCTCTCGTCCCCGTGAGTTCTGGACTCGAGTCGCACTGAAACTAGGGGGCGCCGCCCGGGCTCCAATCCCGCGACTCCAGGCCTGCGAAGTATCCTACTAAAAATATAGTTGACAGGTGGTAGGGCGCCGACGTAGCCTCTACTAGTAATCTAGTAGGTTGACTGCCAAGGCGGACGAGACATGACTGATTTCACGAAACGGGAGTTGGACTTGATGAGCGTGCTGTGGCGACTCGGATCCGGCACGGTCACGGAGGTGCGTGCTGGCATGGATGACCAACTTGCCTATACGACCATTCTGACGGTTCTTCGAACTCTTGAGGCGAAGGGCCATGTCCGTCACGTCGAGGAGGGAAAAGCTCACCGCTACTTTCCGATGGTCGGGCAGGGCGCCGCTGGTGCACATGGGATTCGAACGCTGGTCGACAAAGTATTCGCTGGTTCCGTGGAGGCGCTCCTCACGCACTTGGTGAGCGATCAACCTCTTTCAAAAGAGAAGCTGACCCGGCTTCGCTCGCTGCTCGATGAGCGGCTGAATCGCGAAGGTAACATCTGATGTGGATCTGGATGTTGCTTTCGATAGGCTTCGGAACCGTCGTGGCCATCGCGGCGGTCTTTCTTGAGCCGGTATTGCAACGATTTGCGATGCCTACTCGCGTGCTCTGGGCATGCGCGATGGCAGGCACTCTGGCCTGGTCGGGCGCGATCAGACGCTCATCGGTGGCGATCGGCGTGTATTCGACCAAAGAAGGTCGTGCTTGATCGCGATATTTCGCGAACTGTGCCGGGGCTCGCGTATTGGTGGGGGATCTACGGTCCGACGCGAGCAATATCGATCACCGGCAACCCCGCGCTATCTGTTCAACCAGTACGACATCTTGATCAGAAACGTGTTCGACGGATGCAGCCCCATCAGGTCACGCACATCACCCTGGAAGTTCTCAGTGCCCGGAGCATTCAGATATCCCTGCCGTCCCTGGTTCCAGACGGCGAACAGCGACGAGCCCGGCGCGTACTCCCAGCGAAACACGAGGTTCGACTGGAACGCCTTGTAGTTGAAGCCACCCGGATTGTTCGTCACCGACGTGTCCGCGAACGCCGTGTAGCGGTCCTCGTAGCGCGCGGCCCGCGGCGTCTGTGAGAGTTGCATCACGCCGCTGTACGTCCCCTTCGACACGAAGGGTGAGAGGTAGCCCTGCACCGACACGTTCGGCGTGAAGGTGTAGTTGAGTCGCATCGTCGCTGACGTCGTCGTCTGGTCGAGGTGCGCGAAAGTGTAGTGCGTCCCCTGCGCGTCGTCGAAGCGGCCGAACCACTGGCTGTTCTGCACGTTGTGCGACCAGTTGGTCGAGAGCGACGAGCTGAAGGCGCCCTTCATCTTGAAGTCCACGCTCGGGTTGAAGCTCACATTCCAGTTCCGGCCGCCGTCGCCACGGAAGAGGTTCATCCCGAAGCCCGGGACAACGGGCCTGCGGTCATCTGCGTTGATGAACATCCAGGGCGCGATGTACTTATCCTGCCGCACCGCGGGGCCGCCGCGCGCCTTGCGGTCGTCATAGGTGGTGCCGAGCTGCCCGACCGTGCCGCCGGTGTGAAATCCCCAGTTGTTCTTGAACGTGAGGTGGAAGTTCGTGTTGTACGCCGCCTCGAGCGGAAGACCATCCGTCGTCCAGTACTGCCACCAGTTGTTGTTCCACTGAAGCCGCTTGTAGTGCGCGCGCTCCGTGCGGTCGAACAGGCCCATCCACGTGGTCCACGACTGCTGGTCGGCGCGCTGCAGGTAGCCGAGATCGTTCAGCTCGAAGCCGGGCGAGCGGCGCATGTACGCGGTCTCGAAGCTCAGATGCTTGCCGCCCACCTTGCCCACCTTGATCTCCTCGGCGTCGCCTTGCAATACGGTGCGATTCGGGTCGAGCGGAAGCGTGGCGTCGGGACGCTGGTAGTAGTGTACCGCACCGCGCTGGATGTTGAGCATCGCCTCCTTCGACGCCTGCACTCGGCTCGCGTCGAACGAGCCGGAGATCTCATACTGATTGTTCAGGAACTTGTGGCGGAAGTCGACAGCGCCCACGTATGCCTTCTGCGTGAGGAAGGGCGATGACCACTTGTCCACGCGCCGGTTCACGCTGGTGAACATCGCGCCGAAGCCGCTGTTGCCTTTGCGCAGATCCTGCTTCGCGCGCACGACGGCGTAGTTGGTGCCCGGCTCGTACGTCGTGTCGCCCGGGCTCGTGACGTGCTGGGTCACGGCGTCGAGCACGCCAAGCGTAAAGCCCTTGCCAAGTGTGCCGAGCAACTTGCCCGCGCCGAGGATGCGCGTGGGACGCTGCGGCAGTGTGTCACCGTAGTTGCCGGCGAGCGACGGCGTGCGGCCAATGCGGCGGCTGTAGAACAGTCCCTCGCCGTTGCAGTTCACCGCGCTGCAGTTGACACCAAACTGGAATTGACCTCGGCCCGTGACGAAGAATGGGCGTCGCTCATCGAAGAATGATTCGTACGCGGTGAGGTTGAGCACCGATGGATCCGCCTCGACCTGGCCGAAATCGGGGTTGATCGTCGCGTCGAGCGTGACGTTCGGAGCGAGGCGATACTTCACGTCGCCGCCGACGTCGATGTGGCCGCGATTGGTGAAGCGGTTGCGCACGATCTCGTTGCCTGCCCGAGTTACGACATACGGCACCGCCTCGAGTCGGCGCGGCGGCTCGAGATCGACCAGCCCGGTGATCGTGCCGAACTGCGAGACGAACCCGGGCTTGGACTGCCGAAGGAGCGGCCAGCTGAACCGCTCCTGTGTTCTATAGAGGTAGCGGTCGATCAGCACGCCGAAGGTACGCTCCCGCTGCGAGCCATAGCGGAGCTGCGACAGCGGAATGCGATACTCGGCGATCCATCCGAGGGAGTCGATCGACGTGGCCGCGTCCCACACGCCGTCCCATGCGCTGTCCTCGTTGCCGTCGTCGTAGATGGCCATGTCCATCTTTACGCCGGCCGCGTTGACGCCGAACTCGTAGCCCGTGCGCCGGTCGTGATACGTGTCGAGGAAGATCCAGACCATGTCGGACGCCGTGTACGTGTCGCGCCGCTCGAGCAGCTTGATGATGCTGTCGGGATGCGGATCGAACGCGCGGACGACGACGTACAGGTTCGCGGCGTCGTACGCGATCTTCGCGACCGTCTTGAAGCGTGGGTCCTTGCCCTCGGACGGACGCCACATCCGGAACTTCGTGAGTTCAGGTGCGGTCTTCCAGATTGCGTCGTCATCCTTGCCGTCGATCACCGGCGCGACATCGGCGCGCACGGCGCCGACGCTGCTGTCAGGTGAGAGGTCGACCGCGGCGGCGGTCGCAGCCGGAACCTTGGCGCCGGAGACCGGAGTGACCGCCTGCTGTGGGTCCTGAGTGAGGAGCGCGCTGAGCAGCAGCGCCGAGGTGACGAACATGGTGGGACTCCAGTGAACGCTGCATCACCGTGGGGTGCCTGACTGTCGTGAGACAACGTACGGGTCCAATCGGTTGGAAGGTTCCGGCTGGGCTCGGCGAACCGTTGCAGCGACGATTCGACGGTGCTACTGGAGGCTACTACCTCAACAACGCCTACCCCATGGCCGCGGCGTATCCGTCCCGGTGGAAGGGCGGGTGGGCGAACGCGCCACTCGCACAAGCACACCAACTTTCCCAGGGCCAGCCACGACCCGCAAGCGACACTCCAGCCTTGCCCGCATGCACCGGCAGCCGTAGATGGGACGCATGACTTCACCCGCCAAGCGCGCCGCTCTTGTCCTGCTGCTGTCCGCGGCACAACTCCCCGCGCAGCAACGCCCTCGGTCACAGTCCGTCTTCGACGTCACCGAGACCACCATCGCCACCATTCATTCGGCGATGCGCGCACGCCGGCTCACATGTCGAGCGCTGGTGACGGCGTACCTAAAACGGATCGACGCATACGACAAGAAGGGACCGGCGATCAACGCGCTTATCGTCGTGAATCCATCGGCGCTTGCCGTCGCCGACTCGCTCGATCTCCGCTTCGCGAGCGGTGGCCTGACGGGACCGTTGCATTGCATTCCGGTCATCGTGAAGGACAACTTCGAGACGCGGGATCTTCCCACGACGGCGGGCTCGCTGTCGCTCCAGGGGAACCAGCCGCGGCAGGACGCATTCATGGTGCGGCGCATTCGCGACGCGGGCGCCATCGTGCTCGCGAAGTCGAACATGGCGGAGTTCGCGTTCACGCCGTACGAGACCGTGAGCTCCATCCTGCCGGGCTACACGAAGAATCCGTACGCGCTCGACCGCGTGACCGCGGGCTCCAGCGGCGGCACCGCCGCGGCCGTCGCGGCGAACCTTGGCGAAGTCGGACTCGGCACCGACACGGGCAACTCGATTCGCGGCCCGTCGGCGCATCAGGCGTTGGTTGGCATCCGCTCAACGATGGGGCTCACGAGTCGTGATGGCGTGGCGCCGCTAAACCTCGCGTCGGATATCGCGGGGCCCATGGCGCGCAGCGTCATTGACGCGGTAGCGGTGTTCCAGGTCGTGGCGGGCGAAGACGCGGCCGACAGCATCACGGCACGCGCGCGCGGACGCGAGATCCCCAACTATGCCGCCTCGCTCGACCGCAATGCGCTCAAGGGCAAGCGCATCGGCGTCCTCCGTCAGGCATACGAGCGCGCAACGACCGACACCCAGGTCGTGCGCGTCTTCACGAAGGCGCTGGACGACATGCGGCGGCAAGGTGCCATCATCGTCGATTCAGCCGCGGTGCCCGGACTCGACGCGCGGCTCCGTTCGGCGGGCGGCTGCAACCAGTTCAAGTGGGACGTCAACGCATGGCTCGCGCGTCAGGGCGATCGTGCGCCGGTGCACACGCTCGCCGAGGTGATCGCGTCGCGACGCTTCCATCCGACCATCCAGCAGCGGCTCGAGTCAGCGGAAGCGGACTCGTTGCCCCCGGCGCGGAATCCCGGCTGTGCGACACGCGATGTATTCCGCGCGTGGCTGCGCACGGGCGTTACATCGCTGATGGATTCGCTGCAGCTCGACGCGCTCGTGTATCCGACGTGGAGCAACCCGCCGCGGCTGATCGGCGACCTCAACACGCCGCACGGCGACAACAGCCAGCTCTTCTCGCCGAGCACAGGCTTTCCCGCCATCACGGTGCCGATGGGCTACACGCGCAATGGGTTGCCTGCAGGACTACAGATGCTCGGCCGCGCGTGGTCGGAGCCGACGCTGTTCGGGCTGGCGTATGCGTACGAGCAGGCGACGCGGCATCGTCATGCGCCGGCGTCGGCGCCTGCGCTGAAGTAATCAGGCACTCGCGACGACACCGACTGCATACCCGGAGTCAACCGGTCCTTCCCCCTGTGAGGCATAGGCCGCCACCGTGAATCCGCCATCCGCCATCCGCCAGCTCCGCTTCGATTTCCTCGCGCGCGAAGCGGTGGACAAAGTTCGGCCCTAGGTCATCGCCGACTTCGATCGGCGGACGGCCGCGGAGTCGGCGATCGCATTTGCCACCGCAGTAATCATTCGATAGCGCGGCGCCGACGCGGTGCGCGTGAAGAACCACACGAGGATGGGCGCGCCACGAGCCAGACGTGGTCGTAGCTCACGAATCAGCGCGACGCGACGATCGCTGCCCGCGATCAGCATGTACGCCGGCAGTAGGCGGAGATAGGCGCCAGTCATAGTTTTCGTCGCAGGAAAGAGCTAGCAGTGTTTCAGCGCGGCACAGCGGGACGCAATGCAACAGCGATTCGTTGCCGCAGGTCACCGATATGTGCCCGTGCGCTACCATCGCCGGGCCGGCGCAACGCGGCGGCAAGGACGGTGTCGAGTGCGGACAGCTCTGCACGCACGGCCGGATAGAGATCGGAGTACCGCACGTCGAGCGTCTCCATCACGGGTCGTGCTTCCGCGCCACTCGATCCCGCACTCCCGGTGGGCGCTGGCGGCGCGCTCAACTTGAGTATCAGATGCTCGACAAAGTAGCGTTGCAGCGCGCGACGATAGACGTCCGGAGTCTTGCCGCCGCGTAGTTCTGCGAACAACGCCGAGCGGATATCGACGAGGAGCTCGCCGATGGTGTAGTGGTCAGCAATCCCCTCCGCACTGTACTCACTCATCCGGAGGAGTCGCTCCGTTTGCAGCAGCGACGCCATGATCCGATTCTGCGCGATGGAGATCCGTGCAACGGTGCCGGCCGGCTCAATCCGACGCACGACTGCCGGGTCGAGAAAGTATGTGGGCGTGGCAAACGCGTTTGCATTGAGGAACTGGACGGCGGCTCGTTGACGCGCTCTACCGATGGGCGTGAAACGAACGCCAGGCTGACTTCCATACTTTTCCTGTGACGTTGCCCCGCCGACAATGTTTGCGACGTTGAGGAGCTCCCAACGCCATTGTAACATGAGCCGTGAATGCAGCTCGTTGAGAAAGTCCGTTGGCTCGTGTGGCTGCGAGGCCGTCTCGAGCAGATATCCCGCCTGCCGCCTGATGTTCTTGAGCCCCCAACCGGTCGCCTTGACAGCGTCCGCATCACCGACGGCTTCCGTTTGCTCCTCGGGATCGGTTCCGCCGGCACCCTGCGTCGAGAAGCGCAGATGCGGTTTGTCGGCCTGTTCGCGTGCCCATGCGTCCAGCGTTGCGCGCTCGTCTTCCGGCGTCTTCGCGCCGAGCGGTGCGTAGCCCCACTTCGTCGCCCAGATGTCGTATGGGCCGACCGTCGGCATGAGCAGGTCGAACGGAATGCTGTCCTCTGGCTGCACGAGATAGTTGAAACGGGAGTAGTCCATGATGCTCGGCGAATGTCCCCAGCGGCGCAGGAAGCTCGCGCTGCGGAGCGAGTCCGTGGGATACATCGCGCTTGCCTTCATATTGTGGGCGAAGCCGAGCGTGTGGCCCACTTCGTGAGCAAGCATGTATTCGAGGAGGCGGCCCATCAGCGAGTCGGGAAGCAACGGGGAGCGCGCCCGTACATCCACTCCGGCGGCCTGCAAGAAGTACATGCTGTACAGAAACTTCTGTGCATTCGCGTTGAACTGGATATGTGCACTCAACACTTCACCGGAGCGCGGGTCGAACACATGTGGGCCCGACGCGTCCTCCACGACAGAGGGAAGCCATCGAACGACCGAATATCGCGCGTCTTCCGGCGACCAGTCGGGATCGTTGGACGGGGCTTCTCTCGCGAGAATGGCGTTTGAAAAGCCTGCGGCTTCGAATGCCGGCTGCCAGCTCTCGATGGCGCGCTTGAAGTACGGAATCCACTTCGTCGGCGTGGCCGGATCGATGTAGAAGACGATCGGACGTATCGGGTCAGAAAGCGCTGCAGAAGGGTTTCGCTTCTCGAGACGGTACCGTCTGATGAAGCAATTGCTTCGGACTCGCTGGTAGACATCGGTAAACTCGGTGACGCGCGCCTCGAAGTAGCCCACACGGTCGTCGCAATACCGTGGCATCATGGGGACTTCGGGCAGTTGGTGAAAGCTCCAGCTCAGCACGATGGAGTTCGACGGATTGGTGGTCACCGACCCGCCGCGCGCGGCGGGCGCGACATTCTGGGCGAACGTGAGGACGGATGCGACGTTCACGTTGTCGGGGAACGTCGCGGCACTCTCAATCCATGACCGCGCAGCATCGACGGTGCCGGGAATACGGGACGAGACTCCCAACTCGGCCGGCGGTTGTGTAAAGAGTCGCGTCACGTCGACAACCATCGCGCTGTCCTGCGAATACGCTTCAACGTTGAGCGACGCCACGACGGCGTTGACGTTCGCACTCTGCACAGCATGAAATTCGGGACGGCTGGAGTCTGCCGTGATGTCGTGACTGACGCTGCGCAAGTACGCCCGATGTCCGCGCCGCTCCCATCGGAACACACGCGTCAGGATTGCCTGTCCTCCGGAACCTGCGCCAAGTGTGGTTTTCGCAATCTCCGTTACGAGCAACTGGTCCTTACCGAGTTGCGCCTGCGGAATTTCGAACAGCAGCCGAGAGCCGATGCGGTGCACTGTAAAGAATCCACGGCGCGACTTGGCATCCTCAGTTACAACCCGCGAGTACTCTCGCGGGGCCGCCTCGGCTGCACCGGTCGTCTGAGCGCGTGCGACACGTGGTATGCAGACGAGGCACAGCATGACTGCGCCCACGCGGAATTGGATCGACATGGGCTGAAGAAGGAGGTGAACACGCGACCGCTGCTGATATTTCGGCAGAGTGCTGAAAAATGTGCAGTGTTCACCGTTGTGTCAAGGCGCGTGGATGCGTGGATCACGGGCGGGACCGGGGACCCCTGAGCAGGCCTACTCTCCCGACAGTCCTCCGCCCAACAACGGAACCGACGTGGGCGCACGCGAGCCGCCACGCGGTTCGACCGTGACCAACAGCTTCGACACGCCGCGCGTCGACGGCGGCAGGGGGATGTGCTCCACGAGCGCGTGACCGTCCGGATCAGAGTCGAAGACACGCACCGACACGGGTTCGTCGTTGATGACCGCCCAGAGCTGGTACGCCTGGCCCGATGACGCGGGCGGAAGGCGGAACGCGTGGATGACCCCGGTGCGTTGTCGCGAATCCCAGAAGAACTGGATACCAGGGCCCACGACCGTGTCTGCGGCCTTGAGGTGAATCACGCGCAGGTGATTTTCGGCATGCAGCAGCGAGTTCAGCGTTGCTTCGCGATGCTCGAGCTTCTTCGACACCGACCCGATCTCGACCTGCATGCGCGCGACCTGCAGGCCCAGCGCCGCCGCAATGAGCACCGACGCAGCCGCAGCAAACGGCACGACAGAGCGCCGCGGCTTCCGCGCTGCCTGCGCTGCGGCGTGGCCTCCCGGCTCCTCGCGAACACGCTCGATCAGCCGATCGCGGACATCGGCCGACGGTGGTACTCCCTGTCCGGACGCCACCATATCAGCGACCACCTGCGCGTGCGCCAATACCTCCGCCGCCAGCGCGGGCGACGACGCCATCGCCTCCTCCATCGCGCGCGTCTCGTCCGGGCTCGTGGCACCGAGCGCGAACGCGCCCGCCAGGTCGAAGAGCTCGTGCTGTGTGTACGAGGTCATGTCGCGAGCTCCCTGCTGCTGGGATGAAGCACCGATCGGAGCCGAGCCATGGCCAGGCGAATGCGGGACTTGATGGTGCCAAGGGGCTCGTGGAGGCGCTCCGCGATCTCGCTGTGCGAGAGGCCTTCAAAGAAGGCGAGCTCGATGGCGGTCCGCTGCGGCACCGTGAGGGAAGACATGGCGGACGCCACGATCCTGCCGCGCTCCTCGTCCTCTGCGCGACGCGACGGATTGTACGACTGGCCTTCCGCCGCCAGTGCGGCGTTGGGCGCGTGGTCGATGGACATTGGCATGAGCCGGAGCGTCCGCGCGGACGACCGGGAGAAGTCGAGCGCACGGCTGCGCGCGATCATGTGCAGCCACGCCAATACCGGACTCCGTTCTTCCGAATAGCGCGCCGCGCTGCGCCATGCCTGCATGAACGTCTCGAGCAGGATGGACTCTGCGTCGCGACGCTCCGGAACGATGCGCAGGATGGCCGCGAGGAGCACCGGCGCGACGCGGTCGTACAGCGCCGTGAACGCGCGCTCATCACCCTGCTGGACCAGCCGCATGAGGGCCGCGTCATCGGGCGCGGCTTCGGCGGTGTAGCCAGGTCGGGCCGCCGACGTCGAGTCCGGCAGCCGGTGGTGACGATCGGCGTCGTCGAGGGAGATCATGCCTCACCTACGACAGCAGGGCGGCTGCCGGATCACACCCACTCCAATGGCGTGCGTGATTCATGGGTTCACGGTAGGCGACACGGCGGTACCGCGTTTCGGCATGACGGTGAGGTCGACGATCAGCGGACGGTGATCGGAGTCGACGTCGCCACCGACCGCTACGTGGTCGACGTACACGCCAGGCCCGGCCAGCACGTGGTCGATGCGAGCCCGGATCCATCCGTTGAACTTCGTCATGCCGAACCCGAAACCGGCGTACGAGAACGCGTCGGTGAGGTCACCCCAGCTGCGCTGGAAAATCTGACTCTCCACCGGCGTGTTGAAGTCGCCGAGCACGATCGTCGGCAGCTCGCTTTGATTCACGAACTGTCGCGCGAGGTCGGACTCGATGCCGCGCAACGTGGTGTTCTCGCGCAATTTGCTCAGGTCCACGTTTCCACCCAACAGGTCCTCGAGTCCCTTGCGCGGCGTCTCGAGGTGCAGGTTGGTGACGCTCAGCGCGCCGCTCGGCGTCTGTACGGTGTAGCGGACGACATACCCAGCCCCGCCGATGCCCATGTCGTTCTCACCGTGGATTCGCGCGAGCACACGGCGGTCCATGAGGGTCGAATCGGAAATCCGATAGCGGCTGAGGAAGCACAGGTTGTCGGTGTGATGAAAGTGCCAGCCTGTCAGTTCCTTCAAATCGGCAATGAGCGACGGGGAGCATTCCTGGATCGCCAGCAGGTCGGGCCGCACACGTTCCAGGAAGTCCGAAGCTCCTCCGGCACCCAGGCCATGTTGACCCGAGTTGACGCTGACCGCCCGCAGGTGCAGACCGGGACCGTGCGGGATCAACCGCTGCCAGCCGACGCGAAACCCCATGATCGGGCCAGCGACTACGAGGGCCGACAGCGCGACTGGAATGAGCACGCGCCGGCGCATCACCACCGCCGCAACGGCGAGGACACCCAGCGGGAGCAGGAAGATCCAGCGTCCAATGAAGAGCAGCGCCGTCATCGTCCACCAGACGTCGCCGTACTGCCACATCAGTACCGCGAGCACGCTTGTCGCCGCGAAGGCTGCCCATGCGACGTAGCCCAGGATCACCTCACGCCGGCCCGGCGCAAAGATGCTGCGCGGCTTCACGCTGCGTCGCTTCGCCTCGCGCCGCATGCGGAGCCATCGCGCCATGCGACGCGTCACGGGCGTGGCCTGACTCAGCGCTGGCACCACCATGATGCGGCCACACTCGCGGCACTTGATCTTCATGCCGGCATGCTTCTCCGACACGTCGATAGCTTTGCCGCAGTGACAGCGGAGGGCGATGGACATGCGCAAAGTTACACGTCGCGGCTGCCCGGTTGGTGGCTGGGCTGTTGCGCGCGTTCCCCGACCTCCACCTTACGATCGCCGGAACCGAGCACATCTCAAAACACGAGCTTCGAATGACAAGAGTTCTGCGCGTCGTGGGCGCCAGCTTCGGCAGCGTCGCCATTCTCCTGTGCGCTTCCCGCGTCGCGGGTGCACAGCAGCCGGCCGCACCCTCCCGAACTTCGGTCGATGCAGGCGCTCATGATTCAGGCGACGGTGGGGCTCGGACTTGCCGCATGGCTGCTTTGGCGGTCTCGCCAACAACAGGCCTAGCCGGCGATCAACGGGCCGCCCTTGCTGCGCTCGCGTTTGTAGCGAACCGCAATCTGCCTCTTCGAGGACACACATGCATCGATTCAGCCCCGCGCTCGCGTTGTGCGTCCTGGTCCTCCCGCAGCCCGTCGCAGCTCAGGCGGCAGATTACACGCCGTCGCAACGACTGACCGAAGGCCGCGAGCTGGTCGCGATCTACATCGGGTCGACGGACTGCGGGCCGTGTCTTTCGCCGGAAGTGAAGGGAGCCGTTCGGGCGATGAAACCGCTACTCGCAGCGCAGGCCAAGCAGCGCGGCGTGGCCTTTACGGTGATCGGCGCCGCCCAGGACTGGGATCTGAAACGCGGCGCTGCCTTTCTTGAGCCACTCGGTGCCTTTGATCAGGTCGTGATCGGGGGCAACTGGACGAACATCGCGGTCGAACAGTTCATCCTGCGTGACTCCCTCGCCGAGATGGCGATGCCGCAAGTGGTGCTGATCGAACGCACGGTGAATGTGGGCGGGCGCGTTACGGTGTCCGAACCTCGCGTCCTCCGACGGATTAGCGGCGGTGCCGAAATTCCCGCGTGGGTCGCAGCTGGCGCGCCAATCGCCTCACTCGACGACAAGAAGCCGCGCTGACATGGTCCGCGGACGCTCGTTCATGGTTGGTGCGGGCGCGGCGCTTTTTCTGGTAGCGGCCGTGAGCGGGCGCGCGGCTGCGCAACGGGGTGCGGTCACCGCGACACTCTCTGGGCATCGCGCGACACCCGCGAGTGATACGGTCGCCCTTCGGATCGCCATGCAGATGACGCCGGGCTGGCACATCGGCGCCGCACGGCCGGGCGCAACCGGGTTGCCGACAGGATTGACGTGGCAGCTCCCTGCCGGATGGAGAGTCCTCGCGTCCCGCTGGCCTGCGCCGACATCCGCCGTCGTCGGGCGCGATACGGTGTTTGAGTATCGCGGCCCGTTTACCATCGAAACGACTCTCGTCACGAATGGTCTTCAACGATCCGGTCCAATCCAGGTCGTCGTCACCTACGGCATTTGTCGAGACGTGTGCATTCCCGGCCGGCTGACGCTGTCGTACGACGTGCGCTAGCACACCTACTACTTCTTCCTGCGTCCACCGCGCGCAACGCCGTAACGAGCCAGGAAGGTCTCGACCCCTTCCTGCGCGCCGGCGATGAGGTCCTCCCGCGGTGGCGTCGTCCCGACGAGCATCGTGCGGTCGAGTGGCGCGCCGACCACGAGATACGCGAACTGCTCGGCGGCACATCGCGCGTTGCCCACGCGCAGTAAACCGAGTTGTCCGAGGTGATCAAATCCCGAGGCCAGGGTTTCGATCACCTGGCCCGGAGCGCGATCGAAGTACTCCTTCGCCAGCGCCGGAAACGTCCGCGCCTCGCCAATCAGGAGTCGGCGGAGCGCGATGACCTCAGGGCGCACGATGGCGAGCGCCATCCGCCGAGCAAGGTCGTCGAGCGTCGCCCGAAGGTTCGCCGCGGTGATACCCGCGGTGAACTCCTCGCGTATCCCGCGCGCGAACGCCTCCGCGTACGCGATGACATCCATGACGATCTCGGTGAAGAGGACGTCCTTGTCGGCGTAGTTGTTGTACACGGTGCGTTTCATGATGCCGGCCAGCGCCGCGATCTCCTCCATCGTCGTGCCCGCGTACCCATTGCGCAGGAACAGCGTCCGCGCCGCATTCACCACGGCGGCGCGCGAGCGCACTTCGGCGTCAGTTGCTTTGCCGCGGCGCTCGCGATGTCACGCCGGAAGACGCCCACAATGGCGCGCATCTCGCTGCTGTCCGGGCTCGCCGTCGTGATCGGATTCTTCGGAGGCGCCGCGTTCTCGAGTATGTCGGCGGGAATACTGGGAATCTGGTTCGCCGTCGTTATCGGATGGACGTGGCTCGCGGTGCTGTCGCGTCACCTGTATCGCGTGTCTCCGAATCCAAACTGCGCGCCGCAATCTCGTGGACGGGCGGCTTCGATCAATTTGCCATGCGTCGGTATTCCGAATTGGGGGTTTGACGGAGTTCCACGAAGAGACGCACGAGCCAATGAGGAAGGAGTACTCGTTGTCGACTGTTCCGGGCGTTGGACTCGGGGACACGCGGCGCGCCTCATTCCGAATTCGGGTTCTTCACGAAACACCGGGAAAGTGCCGTCGGCCATGGTTGGTGCTTCGAGACACGTCGAGGGGTGACAAGCCCAGACGGCGAACGCTGCAACACGCAGATACTGCGCACGCAGACGTCGCTGGAACTGCGGTGTTCGTTACAAGGGACGTGAACGTGCCGAGGGTCCCCCCGCAGGTCCAGCGTTTTCAGTGTGCGTCGTGTCAGCCTTCTCAGCGTTCGCCGTCTGGGTTCAAACCAGGAGACGTCCGCCGCATCCGTCCACATTCCGGACCCGCCGTTCCATCGTTTCGCGCGACGCCACGTAGGTCTTCCTCCAGATTCGCGCGGGTTTCCCGGAATTCCGTGATGAACCAGAATCTGGAATGAGGGCGTTCGACCGCCTCCACCGCAACGCCGCCTCGCGATTCGCACGCCTGCTGTCGAACGTGCGCTGGACCAGACGGGCAGTCAGCCTCCGCGCCGACCTAGATCTCAAGCATCTCGGCCAGGACGTGATGCGCGTGGCGGGACTGACCACGCCCCAACCGCTGGTGCGGACCTGATCCAGGACGATATGGCCCGACGTCACCGCGAAGCGGCAAGCGACACGATACGGTAGGGAGGCCCGCCCGTCGTGAGTGGTGCGGCGGTGGTCGTGGCCCGCGGCCCGCGCGCGCTGCGCGGCCCTGGGCCCAGCCCGCCCGGGCGACGCGCGGTGCGGCATGCGCCGCTCCGGAGGATGGACTTACAGCGTAGGTCCCGAGGTGGATGACGCCGCCACAGAAGACTCCGCCTCGCCCTTGATATGCGTCAGCACGCGATTGTGGATGCGCGTGATCAACGCATCTCCGAACAACGCCCAATACGCTTCCGGATACAGCTTCATCTCGTACCACGTGCTCCCTTCGAGACGAGTCCGGCCACCGGGCAGCGCCACCAGGCGGAACTCACCGCGACGCGAGCGAAAGTAGCCGTCGAGATGCGGCGGCGTCACGTCGGCATAGGGACTCCATTCGTGCAAGGGAGCCGGCTGCGACGCGACGTCGAACGACAGCCGGTGGTTCGGCTCCCAGTGCGTGATCGGCTCGACAAATGATCCCGTCGAGAAGACACAATACCGCACCGCGCCAACACCTTCGCCACGAATCTCCGCTCGGCGCGGATAGGAGACACCAAGACGGAACACGATATCGGAGGGCTCGGGCAGCGGAGGAAACGCGATGACGTTGCGCCAGACCACGTCGGGCGCCGCGTCAATGATGATCGCGGACTGCACTTCGCGAAGTGACGTCGCGGGTCGCCCTGACTCGAGCGCCGCAGATGCGGGAAGCAACACCACCGCGAACAGCGCGTTCATCGCGGGGCCCGAGTCGTTGAGCGCGATGTAGCGTCCAATCACCGCGCCCATCGCAGCGATGCCGATGGCGAGCGGCAGCGCCATCAAGAGGCAGATCGCTCCCTCCGCCGCAGTCAGGAGCGCGACGCCGCCGATGCACGCGATGGTCATCATCACGACGTCCAGCGTCTCGCGTCTCGATGCAGGGTACCGCCGATTGAAGAGAAATGCCGTGACCGCCCCGACGACGAATGGCGTTCCGAGAAAGAGCGAGACGCCATAGCTGCTCAGCACGAACACCGTGAGCGCGAGCATGCCCATGCCCACCGCCATCCCGGCGGCAATGGCGAGGAGCGCGCCCGGCAACTTGAGCTCGTACGTCCGCGGATCGTCCACTGGAATGGCCGCAGGCGCTCGCGTCGGCATCACGCACATGATCGCCATGAACGCGTAGCTGACCATCGGCACGAAGTAGAGCAGCGCGTACCACGCCGACAGGCCGGCATCCAGCGCGCGGCGCATGCTCATGCTCACGCCGATCCAGAGGAATGGCAGTGTCCACGCGGCGAGGAGCGGAAGCAGTGGCGGCGGCGCGCCGGCCAGCTTCGAATACACGAGCGTGCGGACGGGACTGAGGTAGTCCATGGGGGACCACAGGAGCCCCGTCATGCTCCACACGAGCAGCAGGTCGCCAGCGTACTTGAGCGCCATCAGCGCAATGCCGCTCGCGAAATACTCGCGTCGTCCAACGCGATCCTCGAAGGTGAACCACAGCCGCAGCCAACTGCGGACGCGCGACATCAGGGAAGCGGTCTACGCGTGCCGGAGTAGATGCCGTTGAACAACAACTTGAACGTTCCGTGCGGCTGGCCGCGCTGGAGGATCTCTGGGCCGAACAGCACCACCTTGCCCGCGCCAACGCGCGCTTCCGCGGCGACGACGCCATTTTCGAGATAGCCCTGCCCCCACGCCCAGCCGCTGCGCAGCGGCGCCGCGCTGTCGAACCACGCGATCTTGCGCACGCCCTGTGACTCGGCATCGGGCATGAGCTTGAAGACGGGACTGTCGTCGAAGAAGAAGTCCGTGTGCTCCGTCATGCCGAACGCCAGTGGCTCCGCCGTGTTCACACGCGCCGAGAGGACGGAGCCGGGCACGTAGAGCTTGGTGCGCGGGAGCGGTGCGCCGTTCTCCATCAAGTGGCTCTCGATGGGCAGTTTGAGGTACGCCGAGAGGTTCGTCGCGGACGTGCCGATGGCGAGCACGGTGCCGCCCTTTTCAATGAACTCGCGCAATCTCGGCAGCGTGCGCTCAACGGACGCGCGACCGACGTGATCCTTGTACTCAGCGGGGAGGTACGCTATGCCGCTATCCGCGCTGGCGGCACCGCCACCGCCCCCGCGTCGGCCGCCGCCGGGGCCTGGAATCGCGCCGTCCACGAAGACGAGGACGTCATACTTGTCGTTGAGATTGCCGCGGTCCAGGGCGGGAGCGAACACGCGCTCGAAGGGAAACTCGAACTGCTCGAGCAGCCATCGCGTCCAGCCCGAAGGCATCGAGCCACCATAGACGTCCCAGAGGCCGACGCGTGGTGTGCTCAGCGTGATCGCGTCCGACGGTGGCGCGGTCGTCGTGCCTGTAAAACTGATGCCGAGTTGCTTCGCGCCGTGCTGGACGATGGTGGTCGCCGCGGGAGTGGCGCGGACGTAAAACGAGCCGGCGGGATACGACGCGCCATTCACCGTCATTGGTGACTTGAGTCGCAACACTTCCTGGTTGGCCTTGAGCAATCGGTTGAGCGCGACGAACGCGTCGTTCGTTCTCGGGCTCGTGAGGAATCCCGTCGCACCAGCGGCGGCGGCGACTGCGCCAGCCGGCGGCGCGACGTTCCACGGTCCGACCTTCTCGAACGGGCCCGTGAATCCGTCGAGGATGCGATCGAACTGCACGCCCATCGTGTAGGCGAGTGTCCAACCGGCGTTGTCGTACGGCGGGGTGGGCGGTCCGCCCGGAATCGGGAAGACGTCCGGATGCACCTGCGGCTCGAACATGTCCATCACGTGCGGACGGAATGCCTGCGCCGTCTGCACCACGAACGAGCCGGCGGGATACTGCTTGCCGGCGACGGTGAACTCCTTCGTCGCGCGTTGCACGGTGATGCCCGTCTCGAGCAGTGCGTTGACGAACTTCGTCGCCGTGGGGAAGTCGGCCTGGCTCGACGGAATGATGTAGCCGCGCGGATCGCGCAGCTCCGGCGCCTTCATCGCGGCCCACTTTACCGAGTCCGGCGCGCTGCCCATGCGACCCGCGATCTCGGCGTCGCGGCGCGGGTTGGCCGTCCAGGTGTCGCGACTGCCGCGCTCGATGGAGCTCTTGCCCATGCGGTAGAAGTTGAACAGCACGTTCTCACGCATGCGCGACGCATAGTCCAGCACCGCGCGATCCAGCGACACCGAGTAGTCGATGGACTGCTTGAAGTGCCACGCCTGTGGAGCGATGGGCATCGCGATGTCGCCCGAGGGAATCTGGCGCTGGAGCATCAGCGGAATGCGCATCGGCGTCGGGCTGCCGATGATCTCGGTGAGCATCGCGATGGTGTTATGGAAGGTCGCGGTGTTGCGGATGCCGCCGTTCCACCATCCGTCGTATGGTCCGCCCGAGCGCATCGTCGCGCCGGGCTTTCCCTCGACGGCGAGGCGCGTGTGCATGGCCGCACCGACGGACTGGAGGCCGAGGACGAGGATGGGATGCAGGTTGTAGTTGTAGGGATCGCGGAGCGGCGGCGAGTAGACCACCGTGCCCGCGGGACCGCTTTGGTGGTGGTTGTAGAGGATCTGCGGAAACCACTCGTGGTACAGGATGCGGTTCTCGTTCTCCGTTTCCGCCTGCGTCGACATGAAGAAGTCGCGATTGTCGTCGTGGCCGATGTACTTCTGGTAGAGCCGCGGCAGCTGCGCCAGCGAACGCTGCTTCGGATCCGGATTGCGCATGTACCAGTCGGCCACGAGGTCGTTGCCGTCGGGATTCGCGTGCACGAACAGGATGATGACGTCGTCCAGGATGCGCCTCGTTTCCTCGTCGTTCTTGCTCACCATGTCGTACACGATCTGGCCGAGCTGCTGCGCGCCCACGGTCTCGGTGGCGTGAAGTCCGCCGTCGATCCACACCACCGCCTTGCCGTCCTTCGCCAGCGTGCGCGCCTGCGCGTCGGTGAGTCCCTCCGCATGTGCGAGGCGCGACGAGATGTTCTTGTAATGCGCCAGCCGCTTGTGATTCGCCGGCGACGTCACGATCGCCATGAGATGCGGGCGTCCCTCGGCGGTCTTGCCCATCTCGTGCAGCACCATGCGGTCCGACTCGCGGTCGAGCGTGCGCCAATACGCGGACATCTGCCGGTAGCTCGCGAGGAAGTAGTCGTCGCCGAAGTTGGCGCCGAGCGCTTCCCTGGGCGTCGTGATGCGGGCCTGGGCGCCGAGCGGGGCTGCGAGCAGGAACGCGGCGATCAGGGTGACGGCACGTGAGCGGCGAGACGCGATCATTTGGAAGGTCCGCATGGAGGAGAGAGAGACCGGCAACTTGATGTCTCGCGCGGGATTCAGCCACGTCGATGGGATTGATCGCCGTGGCTCGAGGCGGTAGGTTCCAGAGTGGTACCACAATGGATCCAACCCGGGACGCCATGCCGACGCTGACCATCAAGGGGATGCCAGATCCCCTCTATCTGCGCCTCAAGGAACGAGCCGCGGAGAACCGCCGCAGCTTGAACAGCGAGATCCTATTCGCCCTGGAGCAGGTTGTCGCGGCCACACCGCCCGACTCACGTGCCCTTCTGGCTCGCGCCGATGCGCTGCGCGGCAAGCTCCGTGTCTCGCCGCTCACGGATGCCCGGCTGCGTGCCGCCAAGGCGCAGGGTCGTCGTTGAGCCGATGATCGTCGTTGACACGAACGTCATCGCCTATCTCCTGATTCCCGGGCAGCACACGGCCGCGGCCCGCGCGACGCTGGCGCGCGATCCAGAATGGGCGGCACCCCTCCTGTGGCGGAGTGAGCTGCGAAACGTGCTCACCATCTATGTCCGCAGCGGTGAGCTCACCCTGCGACAGGCCACGTCGCTGCAGGACGCGGCCGAGGCGCTCCTGTTCGGACGCGAGCATCACGTGGCGTCGGCGCAGGTCCTGGCGCTAGCCAAGTCGTCCGGGCGGTCGGCCTACGATTGCGAATTCGTTGCGACAGCGCGTTACTTGAACGCGAAGCTCGTCACATCCGATCGGCCCCTCCTGGCCGCCTTTCCCGACGATGCCGTCGCGTTGACGACGTTTGGGTCTGACGTGGAGGATATTTAACGAGGGCCTTGGTGCCAGTCGAATGTGACAGCATCGTACTGCCGAACCTTGCAAATCCGGACACGTGCTCATCATCAGACAGTGGTTGCTCAGCGCAATCGCGCTCGGCGTCTGCGCCACCGGAGCTCACGCGCAGGCCATCCCACTCGCGACGATCGAAGTGGCCGGCGGGCTCGGACGCCACAACTCGTTCGCTGGCAATGGCGAGAACATCGTCTATTCGGACAACTATGAAGGCAGCGTGCGCGTAGCTGCATCCCTGCGCCTTGGACCAGCCACGCGCACCGCACTTTACCTCAAGGCGGATCTGTCACCTGGCAGCAATGACAAGGTCGAACTGGTGCTGTGCATTCCGTCGCCCGCCCGCGCATGCGTCGTGCAGTTCTCCGCCGGTCCGACCAGTATGATTGGCGTCGGCGCGCGGTCGGCGCTTTCGGGTGTTGTTTCTGTGGGCGCTCTGGTGGGACTCGGAGAGCAGGGCAGGCGTGGTAACAGGGAGTCGGTACGCTACGCCGAGGCGGACGTCATGCTCCGCATTGCAAAGCATGCCGGTGTGATTGGCGCCGCGCGCTATCAGAGATGGCATCGCCAAGGGGAACCATACTGGTACGCGCCGGTGACCTTCGGCGTGCAGTTCTTCTAGCTCATTGTCCACGATGCGCGTGATCCTCTTTGGTGCGACGGGAATGGTGGGCGCGGCGACACTCATCGAGTGCCTCGAGGATCCGCGCGTGACATCGGTGATCGCGGTGGTGCGGCGACCCACCGGCGTGACGCACACCAAGCTGCGCGACT
>JANOIJ010000200.1:0-8885 GCA_031407575.1 Gemmatimonadaceae bacterium
ACCACCATCAACGCGTCGCGCCGCACCGCCATCACCGACGCCGTGGCTCGCGTCGCGGCGTCCGTCGTCACCGTGCAGACCGAGGTTGTGCAGCGCGTCGCAGCAGATCCCTTCGAGGCGTTCTTCGGCGGCCGGCGTTCCGGACGCGAGACGTCCCAGGGGCTCGGCACCGGCTTCATCATCCGCGCTGACGGACTCATCGTGACGAATGCGCACGTCGTCGCGGGTGCCACGTCCATTTCCGTCATGCTGCGCGACGGCACCACATATCCCGCGACACAAGTCGGCACCGACGAGACGAACGATCTCGCCGTGCTGCGCGTGACAGCGAAGAACCTTCCCGTCGCGCCGCTCGGCGACTCCGACAGTCTGCTGGTGGGCGAGTGGGCCATCGCCATCGGCAACCCGTACGGCTTCATGCTCGGCAACTCGGAGCCGAGCGTCACGGCAGGCGTGATCAGTGGCGTGGGACGCAACCTCGTGGCGCGTGGTGAGGGTGCTACCGCGTACTTCGACATGATCCAGACGGATGCGTCGATCAACCCCGGCAATTCCGGCGGGCCTCTCGTCAGCGCGACTGGCGACGTCATCGGTGTCAACTCGTCCATCTATTCGAACAGCGGCGGTTCCGTCGGACTCGGCTTTGCCATTCCGATCAATCGTGCCCGTCGCGTCGCGGAGGATCTCGTCGAGCATGGACGGCTGCGCCGCCCGTGGATCGGCGTGCGGCTGGAGCAGCCGCGCAGCGCCAATCCGCGCGACCTCATCGCTCGCGGCGCACAGGTGGCGGCCGTCACGCCGGGGTCGCCCGCACAGCGTGCCGGCATCAAGCCCGGTGACGTGATCATCCACGCAAAGGCGCGCAGCATCCGCAACCGCTTTGACTGGGACGCGGCGCTCCTCGACCTGCGCGTGGACGAGAAGGTCCCGCTCGTGCTCAAGCGCGGGACGGCCGAGCTCCCGGTGACGGTCACCATCGCCGACCTGCCGGAGGTGAGCGCGCGAAAGGTGCAGGTGCTCCGCGACCTGGAGCTGGTGACGCTGACCGCCGCCATTCGCGCCGAGCGGGGCTTCCGCTCGTCAAAGGGCGCGTTGGTGTATCGCGCCACGGATCAGATCAAGGGTGAGCTCGGCCTCCAGCCAGGTGACCTGATCGTCGCGATCAACCGGTCGGAGATTGGCTCCGCGGAGGAGGCGTCGCGCGCGCTCGATTACTATGCAAGTCGGGGCCCGATCCGCCTGATCTACGAGCGCGACGGCCAGCTGTTCTCCACCGATTTCTACATTCGATGACGGCGCACGACCGCTATTCGTCTCCGCTCGCCGAACGCTATGCCTCTCGCGCCATGCTCGAGCTCTGGTCGCCACGCATGCGACATGGGCTCTGGCGGCGTCTCTGGCTCGCACTCGCCGAGGGCGAACAACGGCTGGGAGTGCCCATTCCGGACGAAGCGCTGGAGCAGATGCGTACGCATCTCGACAACATCGATTTCGATGCGGTCGCCGTGTACGAGCGCCGCTTCCGGCACGATGTCATGGCCCACGTGCACGCCTTCGGCGACGTCGCACCCGCCGCACACAAGTTCATTCACCTCGGCGCCACCAGCGCATACGTCACCGACAACGCCGACCTGATCATCATGCGGCGCGGCCTGAGCCTCCTGCGCGGACGCGTGCTGCGCGTACTGCGCGTACTCGCCGCCTTCGCGCGCGAATGGCGCGGCGAGCCCACCCTCGGCTACACACACCTGCAGCCCGCGCAACCCACAACCGTGGGCAAGCGCGCCACGCTCTGGATGCAGGATCTCGTACTCGACCTCGCGGACCTCGAGCATCGCATCGCCACGCTGCCCTGTCGCGGCGTGAAGGGCACGACAGGCACGCAAGCGAGCTTCCTCGAGTTGTTCGAGGGCGATCACGCGAAGGTGCGCGAGCTCGACCGGCACGTGACAACCGCGATCGGCTTCGCGCACTCGATTCCCGTGAGCGGCCAGACGTATTCGCGCAAGCTCGACGCACAGGTGCTGAGCGCCGTCGCCGGCATTGCCGCGAGTGCCGCCAAGTTCAGCGCCGACATCCGCATGCTCCAGGCGTTCGGCGAGATCGAGGAGCCGTTCGAGACCGACCAGATCGGGTCGTCGGCGATGGCGTACAAGCGCAACCCGATGCGCTCGGAGCGCATTGCGTCGCTCGCGCGGTTCGTCGGCACACTGGAGCCGAACGCGAACCAGACGCACTCCGTGCAGTTCTTCGAGCGCACCCTGGACGACAGCGCGAACCGGCGTCTCGCCATCCCGGAAGCGTTCCTTGCCACCGATGCGATCCTGAGCCTGATGGAGAACATCGCCGCCGGCCTCGAGGTGCATCCGGCGCGCATTCGACGCCGCCTCATGGACGAGCTGCCCTTCATGGCCACGGAGGAGTTGATCGTGCGCGCTGTGCGCGGCGGCGGCAATCGGCAGGAAGCGCACGAGCGCATTCGGCAATACAGCATCGCCGCTGCGCGCGCGCTCAAGGACGGCGCGGCGCACAACGACCTCCTGGACCGCATTGCCGCGGACGACGCCTTCGACATCGATCGCCAGGAGCTGGAGCGTGCCATGGATCCGGCGCGCTTCGTCGGACGCGCGCCGCAGCAAGTGGACGAGTTTCTCGCCGAAGTCGTCGATCCGTTGCTCGCTGAGAGTTCCGCTTCGGATCCGGATCACGAGGAAGTCCGCGTATGATCGCAGCAGCCGCCGAGCGCATTCCCCTGCCCCTGCTGCGCAGTGGCAAGGTGCGCGAGGTGTACGAGGTCGACGCCGAGCGGCTCTTGCTCGTCGCCAGTGATCGCGTGAGTGCCTTCGATGTGGTGATGGCTGAGCGGGTGCCCTACAAGGGTGCCGTGCTCACGCAAATGACCGCGTGGTGGCTGCGACAGCTCGAGGGCGACGTCCCGCATCACATGCTGGCGGCGACGGCGGACGACATCATCGACATGGTGCCGGTGCTCGCGCCCCATCGCGCTACGCTCGCAGGACGCGCGATGCTCTGTCGTCGCACGGACGTTTTCCCCGTCGAGTGCGTAGTGCGCGGCTACCTCAGTGGCTCGGCGTGGAAGGAGTATCGCGCCACCGGCACGCTCGCCGGCGAAGCGCTCGCCGCGGGTTTGCGCGAGAGCGACCGTTTCGATCCCCCGCTCTTCTCCCCCGCGACCAAGGCTGAGAGCGGCCACGACGAGAACATCCCCGTTGGCGAGGTGCGCGCACGCCTCGGCAACGCGGTGGCCGCCACGCTCGAGGAGTTGAGTCGCCGCGTCTACGCGCGCGGCCGTGAACTCGCCGCCGCGCGTGGCATCATCATCGCGGATACCAAGTTCGAGTTTGGTCGCGATCGCGATGGCGACATCCGCCTCATCGATGAAGTACTCACACCAGATAGCTCGCGCTTCTGGCCCGCGGACCGCTACGCGCCCGGTGGTCCGCAGCCGAGCTTCGACAAGCAGCCGCTGCGCGACTACCTGGATGCCGAGCGTCGTGCCGCACGCTGGAATGGCGATGCTCCGCCTCCTCCCCTGCCGGACGCGGTGATCGCGGCGACGAGTGCGCGATACCTCGACGCCTTTCAGCGAATCACCGGCGCGCCGCTCGATCTTACCGACCTTTCGACCCCCTCCCAGTGAGCTTCGCCCGAGAAGGTCTCGTCTTCATCGCCATCGCCGCGCTCGTCGCGGCCGGTACGTTTGCCGTGGCGCTCAACCGCCGATCGTGGCCGCTCTGGCTGCTCGCCTTCTTCTTCACGGTGATCGCGCTGTGGGTTGCGTACTTCTTCCGCGATCCCGAGCGCACAGGCGAGCGCGGCGAGCAGGTCGTCATTGCGCCGGCGGATGGGAAGGTGCTGTTGATCTCCGAGGTGGACGAGCCGGCGTTCATGGGCGGCCGCGTCAAGCGCGTCTCGATTTTCATGAACGTCTTCAACGTGCACGTCAATCGATATCCGGTCGCTGGCACCGTGAAGTACGTGCAGTACAACCCGGGCAAGTTCCTGAACGCCGCAGCGGAGAAATCGAGCGTCGAGAACGAGCAGATGTCCGTGGGCCTCGAGACGCCGCGCGGGCGCGTGATGATGCGACAGATCGCGGGGCTCATCGCGCGGCGCATCATCACGTACAGCAAGGTTGGCGACGTGGTGAAGCAGGGCGACCGCATGGGCCTCATTCGCTTTGGCTCGCGCGTGGATGTCTTTGTGCCGATGAACGCGGTGGTGCGGGTGAAGGTCGGTGACCTGACCGCTGCCGGCACGTCGGTGATTGCCGAGCTTGCACAACCATGATCAGCTCCCGAATTCGCGCGCCGAAGCGGCCGAACATGCGCCGCGTGGTCATTCTGTTCCCGAGCGGCTTCACGCTCGGCAACCTGTTCTTCGGCATCTTCGCCATGATCACCGCCTCGCGCGGTGACTTCCACAAAGCGGGCATCTTCGTGATGATCGGCGGCATCTGCGATGCGCTCGATGGTCGCGTGGCACGCGCGACGAACGCGGGCAGCCAGTTTGGCGAGGAGCTCGACTCGCTCGTCGACGCGATCTCGTTCGGACTGGCGCCGGCGATGATCATGTACTTCGCAGTGCTCAATCGCGACGGCTGGGATTGGATCTTCGTCTTCCTGTTCGCCGCGTGCGCCGTCATGCGGCTCGCACGCTTCAACATCGAGCAGGCGGGGACGGCAAAGACGTACTTCCGCGGGTTGCCAAGCCCCGCGGCGGGCATCACGCTGGCGTCGTACTACTGGTTCAGTCAGTCGTGGATGTACAACTACACGTCCATCGGCGACCTGCCGTGGCAGGAGATGCTGCGCTTCATCATGGCTGCGCTGGCCATGCTGATGATCAGTCCTGTTCCGTATCCCGTGGTACCTCGGTGGGGCTTTCGCAGCGTTCGTGCCCTGGGCGCCTCTCTGCTGGTCTTCGGCTCGATCGCGTTGCTGTTGACTGGGCGCCTCGAGTACTTCTTCCCGCTCTGCCTCATCTACGTCGTCTGGGGACCGGTGCGCTGGATCTTCTCGGGTCTCTTCGAGCGGCGGCAGCCCACGGTTCCCTACGACCTCTCCGAGGGTGAGGACGACGACGAGGAAGACGAGGAGGAGCTCGATGTCGGCACGTCGCAGGCACATGCCTCTCGGCAGGCAACGCGTGAGCCGAGGCTGCCTCGCGAGGATCGGACGAAAAAGCCCCGCGGCCGTGAAGAGGGCGCCGAGCGCCCACCGCGCACCGAGGAGCGCCCGGCAAAGATCGACCGCCCCGAGCGCGCCGAACGGCCAGAGCGCACCGAGCGGCCCGAGCGACCGCAACGCACCGATGACGAACGCGCGGCGCGCCGCGAAAAACGCGAGAAGCGCGACAAGCGCGAAGGTCGTCCCGAGCGAGTACCGCGTCCTCCGCGCACGGACCGCATCGTGGAAGCCGTCGATATAGCAACCGGCGTGACCGCCCTCACGCTCGGCGAACCAACAACCGAAGCGGCGACAGACGATGAGGTGATCGGCAGCATCGCCGGCACGCCGGAATTGGTTACCTCGAGCACCGCGATCGATCCCACTGCCCCGCCTCGCAAGCGGAAGCGGCGCCGACGTCGCGGCGAGCGGAAGGAACGCGCGCCTGGCGACACGAGTGCGCCAACTGCCGCGGGCGATGACGGCGCGGATGGCGGGGACGACGGTGGGTTCGATGACGGCCCAGACGATTCCTCGCCGTACTCGCCCCCTGCGTTCCCTGCATCGATGCCGCCCATACCGGCGCCGGTGCCCGCCCCAGCGCCGGCCCCGTCTCCATCTCCGACCTCGAGAGAGCCCAACGAATGAGCTCCACCCGTTATCGCGTTGCCGTCCACGTCGTGCCGCGGCGCGGCCTGCTCGATCCGCAGGGCAAGGCCGTTGCAGACGCGCTGCACACCCTCGGGTTCTCCGGCGTCGCCAGCGTGCACGTGGGCCGGCATCTCGTCCTCGAGATCGACGCCCAGACCGAGCAAGGTGCGCGCGACGAAACGGTGCGCATGTGCGGGCAGCTCCTCGCCAATCCAGTCACCGAGGATTTCGAGATCGCATCGGTCTCGACAGCATGAAGTTCGGCATCGTCACCTTCCCTGGCTCCAACGGCGACTTCGACGCCTATCGCGGTGTCATCGAGGCACTGGAAGAAGAAGCCGTGTACCTGTGGCACAAGGACCACGACCTCAAAGGTGCCGACGTCGTGATCCTGCCCGGCGGATTCAGTTACGGCGACTACCTCCGCGCCGGCGCCATCGCTCGCTTCAGTCCGGTGATGCGCGAAGTCGTCGCCCACGCGAACGCCGGAGGCCCCGTGCTCGCTATCTGCAACGGATTCCAGATCGCCTGCGAGGCCGGCCTCCTGCCAGGCGCGCTGCTACGCAATGCGTCGCTCAAGTTCGTGTGCGCGCCCATCGCCGTGCGCGTGGAGAACTCGTCCACGCTGTTCACGTCCACATACCGCGGCAAGTGCACGGTCACACTGCCCATCGCGCACGGTGACGGACGCTACAGTGCGGACGACGAGACGCTCGATCGGCTCGAGGGCGAGGGCCAGGTCGTCTTCCGCTATGCGCCGGACCCGCTCCAAGCGGAGGAAGCGTACAATCCCAATGGCTCCATGCGCGACATTGCGGGTATCGTGAATGCACGGGGCAATGTGCTGGGCATGATGCCGCACCCGGAGCGCGCCGTTGATCCGCTGCTGGGCCCTGCCGACGGGCTGCCCCTGTTCGAATCCATCCTCAATCGCGTCGCAGTCTGACGAGGAGCGCACCATGCGCCACGCACACGCACTCGCTCTCACAATCGTCCTCGCGGCGCCGCTCGGCGCCCAGGCAGCCAGGACTGTCTCGCCCGGCATGACGAAGACGCAAGTCGTCACCGCGCTCGGCGAGCCGGCCACACTGCGCACGGTGGGTCAGGACACGTACATGTTCTACCTCAACACCTGCGGCAAGCGATGCGGCATGAATGACCTCGTCGTGCTGCACGCCGACACGGTGGTCGACGCGATTTTCCGCGCGCCGAATCGCCACTACACCGGCAAGAGTAGTTCGCCGACGGCCATTCCACCTGCGGTCGCTGCGCGACAGAAGCCATCAGCATCGGGCGAGCCGATGCAGGTGAGGCCCGATAGCGCGGCGCCTCCGCGCCAGATGCGGCCCGGTCCGCCGAACGACACGCGTCCATCCATTCCGCTCAAGGCGCCCGTCATTCCGGCCGGGCCCCCCGCCACCAAGAAGCGCCCCATCGATCCGTGACCGTAACCGCACGTCCTGGTGACCCGACCATCACGCCCGCGCTCATCGCTGAACACGGGCTCACGACCGACGAGTATGAGCGACTCGTCGCTATGCTCGCTCGCACGCCGACCTTCACGGAGCTCGGCATCGTTAGCGCACTGTGGAGCGAGCACTGCTCGTACAAGCATTCGCGTCCGCTGCTCAAGACGCTGCCGACCAAGGCGCCGTACGTCCTCCAGGGACCGGGTGAGAATGCCGGCGTCATCGCCATCGGCGACGGACTCGCCATCGCGTTCAAGATCGAGTCGCACAATCATCCGTCCGCCGTCGAGCCGTATCAGGGCGCAGCCACTGGCGTCGGCGGCATCCTGCGCGACGTGTTCACCATGGGCGCGCGGCCCATCGCACTGCTCAACTCGCTGCGCTTCGGGTCGCTCGACTCCGCGCGGGTCCGGTATCTCTTCGCCGGTTGCGTGAAGGGCATCGGCGACTACGGGAACTGCGTCGGCATCCCTACCGTCGCTGGCGAAGTCGTGTTCGATCCGGCGTACGAGGGTAATCCCTTAGTCAACGCGATGTGCGTGGGACTGCTCAAGGAGAGTGAGCTCATGCGCGCCGTCGCCGAGGGGGTCGGCAATCCGATCATCGCGGTGGGCGCGCGCACCGGTCGCGACGGCATTCACGGCGCATCGTTCGCATCCGAAGATCTCTCGGCCGCGAGCGAGGCAAAGCGCCCGCGCGTGCAGGTTGGAGATCCATTCACCGAGAAGCTGCTGCTCGAGGCGAGTCTCGAGTTGATTCACAGCGGCCACATCGTCGCCATCCAGGACATGGGCGCCGCGGGGCTGGTTTCGTCGTCGGCAGAGATGGCCGCGCGTGGCGACGTCGGCGTCGTCATCGACACACTCAAGGTGCCGGCGCGCGAAGAGGGGATGACACCGTACGAGCTGCTGCTCAGCGAATCGCAGGAGCGCATGCTCGTCGTGGCCAAGGTCGGCCACGAGGACCACGTGCGCGCCATCCTCGAGAAGTGGGACCTCACCGCGGCCGTAATCGGCGAGGTGATCGCCGAGCCGGTGTATCGCGTCGTCGAGGGCGATCGCGTGGTCGCCGAATTCCCTGGCATTCGGCTGGTGACGGATTGTCCGATGTACGAACCCGACGCGCGCGAGAGCGACGACATCCGGCGTCGCCGCGAGGAGAACGTGCACGAGATCGCCGAGCGGACGGAAGAGATCGACCCGATGTGGACGCTGGAGGAGCTGCTTCGGTCGCCCACCATTGCGAGCAAACGCTGGGTCTACCAGCAGTATGACCATACGGTCCGCACGGGCACCGTCATCGGACCCGGCGGCGACGCGGCAGTCGTCCGTATTCGCGGCACCGACAAGGCCATCGCGCTCAAAACCGACTGCAATGGTCGCTACACGTATCTCGATCCTCGCGAAGGCGCGCGCATCGCGGTCGCCGAAGCGGCGCGCAACGTCGCGTGTTCGGGCGCACGTCCGATGGCCATCACGAACAACCTCAACTTCGGCAACCCCAAGCGACCCGAGGTCTACTACCAGTTGCGCGAGGCAGTCGCCGGCATGGGCGAGGCCTGTACCGCGCTCGGCAC
>JANOIJ010000206.1:0-30027 GCA_031407575.1 Gemmatimonadaceae bacterium
GTATTGCGCTGGTCGGCATCAACACAACGTGGTTGTCGAGCACGCCAAAGTGTAGCGCACTTTTGAGTACGTGCGTGCCTACCTGCAACTGAGTCAACACGGAAAGCGACAGTTCCTTTGCCGTCGGGTCGAATGAAAACCCAACCGGCAATTCCCCTTCGGTGAACTGGAAGAGCGTCCCCGCGAAGAAGCCACTTCCCAAAGCCTTCCATTGATTGATAAAGTCCTGCGATCCTTCGTGGCCTCGACAGGGTTGTTGGCGCAGAACAGCAGTGTCCCGTTCGCGCATCGCTGTTGCCAACATATCAGCGAGGGTCCGGTCGGCGTGGACCATATTCGCGCGCTTGTAGACAAAAGTACGACTTGGGTACGTGCGGAGTGGGCTCACGAAGGGAGAGTTGGCGAGGGCCAGCGAAAACGCGAGGAGTCGAACGCTAACAGAAAGTGCGCGCAACCCACGCCACCGTCCAGCACGGCACTGCGCAAATACGGTCTTCCCCGTCGTGTTACTGCCGGTAAGTCGTCACCCCGCCTTGTATAGGTGGATTATTCGGGCAACTCACTGAATATTCGGGCAAGTTGGGTTTCTCAGGCAAAGCCTGACCGTACAAAGCCGACCCAGTCAGTCGTCGGTCTCCGGTCGCCAGTCCCCAGTCCCAGCACGACACCCTGCTCAGAACGACGGCCCGAACCCCACCACCCACTTGAACTTCTCGCCACGCTCGAGCGGCCGCGCCACGCCCACGTGCGCCAGCCCCGAGAAAAACGTCACGCCGAATCCGGCCGTCGCGCGAACACCGCTCGTCTCGCGCGTCGCCGCGCCGAGTCCCAACACGGCCGCCCGCGCCGCAGCGCTCGACACCTCCGCCCAACCGCCCTGCACGCTCACGCCGAGTCCCGGTGCAAGGCCCGGCAGCACGTACGATCGGAACACGCGGTGCGGCGCGCGCCACAACGGGAACGCATAGCTCGCGAAGCCGCGCACGAGTGCCGCGCGATCCCCGGCGAACTCCTTGTACGCATACGACGGCAGCGCCCCAACGCCGCCGAGCTCGAACAGCTGCTGCGGCGGAATCACGTTGCCCTGCACGATGCCGCCCTGCGCCTCCGCCGTCAGCACCACTTGCCCCCAGTGACGACGCCCCGCCACGGTCATCTCCGCACGCTGCCACGCGAGCCCGCCTCGCGCCGCTTCGTAATGCAGGTTTGCGCCGACGCCCGGCTGCACGAAGTCGCCGGTAAACCCCGGGCGCAGTTCCACATCCACGCTCGCTATGCCGTACGTCCCCTCCGCCGCGCCGCGATTGGGCCGGAACGTGCCGCCAAACGCGCCGTGTGTAAGACGCGCACGTGCGGCGCGATCATCGCCAACTCCGCCCTGCACCACAACGATCGCATCGTCGATCGACCCGAACACTCGGCTCACCGACGCGAGGCCTACTCGGCGATCCACGTAGTCGAAGTCGTCGGCCGAACCGATCCACGCCGCGAGACCGCCACTCTGCGGCTCGAACGGGCGGAGGAAGTCGTTCGTCGTGGGCAGTGTGCGTTCAGCCCGCACGCCGAAGGTCCACGGCGCGCGCGCGAGCGACGCGTGCACACCGCCGCGCATCGTGCGCTCCGCCCACGCCACGCCCACGACCGCGCCGGCGCTGGCGCCAGGCAGTGCATTCCGCAGGTAGACGTTCGCCTCCACGCCCGTGTACAGTCCCTCCACGCGGTCGAAGCGGACGAAGTTGCTCGTCTTGGTCGGCGCCATGTCGAAGCGCGGACGGCCCGTGCTCTTCCACGCGTCGGGCGCAAAGTCCGCGAAGTCGTCGGCGTGCACGCTCGACGTCGCCTCGCCGAGCTCGGCGTGCCAGTCCGCAAAGCGGCTCACGCTGTCCGTCGGCGCCCACGTGGTGCTCCGTGCACGGTGGCTGACGCCCTCGGACGCGAGGATGCGCGCGCTCGTGTCGTCCACCGAGTAGCCGCTGAACGTGGACAGGATGCGCATCACCGCACGCGTCCGCCCCATGAGTGGAAACGTGGACACCAACTCCGTGCGCTGCCACGCCGGCAGCCAGTAGGCGCCATTCACCTCGGTGTTCACGAACTCGCAGTACGCCACGCCCATGAGGCCTGGCATGCGCGCCAGCAGCGAGCGAGCGGGCCGCGGCCTCAGCACCACGAACGTCCCGCGCATGCGCACGATCTGCCGACGCTCCGCATCGAGGTCGATCTCGCCATCGAACGCGGCGAAGCGCGTCGTATCGGTCAGGTGCGGCATGGTGCGCACGCGCACGACCGTGATCGCGCGGCCGCCGGAGCGCAGCACCGTGAGGGTGTCGCCACCGCTGAAGCGGTAGTAGCGCTCGCGGTCCGAGGCGAACGGATGGACGGCCACGATCGTGTCCGTCTGCGTGGTGTCGCGAACGCGGCGCGAGCTGTCTCGCGCAAACTGGACGCCCAGCCGGAGACGTTCGCCGTACAGCGACGGCTCGGTCCAGCCGCGCACGAAGCTCAGCGTCGAGAGTGGGGAGCCGAGGCTCTGGGTGCGGTAGCCGAGCACGTGCATCTCGTAGGTCTCGCCGCGCTTCCAGTCCAGCGTCGCGGCGAACTGCTCGAGCTGCCCAGCGCGCTCGCGGCCGAGCGTGTCGCGCAGGATGAGCGACAACTCCGATTCCACGTGCGCGCGATAGCCGCGAAACGCCGGCGGCGGCGCGTGGTTCGCGACGGCCGCTTCGCCCACCAGCGTGCGCAGTGCGCTCGACGAGTAGGTGGAGTCCTGCGCCAGGGCGACCTGGGCGACGAGAAGGAGCGGAAGCATCATCCGGCTTAGACCCAGCGACGAACGCGATCCCGATACGCCGAGTACTCGGCGCCGAATGCCTCGGCGAGATAGCGCTCTTCGCGCTTGATGACGAAGTGTGTCAGGCCCCAGAGCGCAGGGGCAAGCGTGAGGAATGGCCATACGGTGTTCAGGACGAGTGATGCGCCCAGATACACGAGCGTGAGGCCCACGTACATCGGGTTGCGCGTGAAGCGATACGGGCCGTCGCGCACGATCCGCGACGCGGCATGATGCGGAAGAATGGCCGTGCGTGCGCGTAGAAAGGTCATCGCTCCCCATGCGGCGACGAGCGCGCCGGCCACCAGCAGGATCCCTCCAGTTGCGGCGAGAAGGGAAGCTATAGCGGAGGATTCCGCGATGTGGATTCGTTGCACGCGCGTTTCAATCAGCCAGCCCGCGGCGAACCCCGCCGCCAGCCAGAGCGGCGGCGGATACTTCACGCCCGGACTGTTCACGCGCGCTGGCCGATCAACGAAGCTCTCCAGAACCCGAAGGCGGCGTGCCCATGGTCGTACCCCCAGTCAGATCTTGCGGCGGATCTCCAGCTTGAACTCGGCGAGCAGCGCGCGCAACCGCGGATCCGGGGCGTGCCGCCACAATGCGGGCTCCGCGGAGATGGCGTGGGGCGCGTAGCCGCCCGGCAGCGTGAGGCAGCGCCGCAACTGCGGGATCATCTGCTCCACGTCGTCGATGAAGCCGTAGATCTCGGCGCCGTTGCACGCGGTGTACGCGGCGAGCTGGCCATTCGGCCACTGTTGCGCAAACGGCGCGCGCTCCACCGCGCTCACGGCCCTCACGGCACTCGCACGTTCACCGCGCGCGGCATCTGTCCACGCCATGATCTCGCGGAACTTGCGACGCTGCGATGCGGTGACGCTGGTGTCCGCGAGGAGGCGGCGGAGCAAGCGCGAGGACGAGTCCAGCAGCGCGCGCGCACGCGGCTGGTCGCGCCATGTGAGAAAGAGCTTGGCCTTCTCGGTGTAGAAGTCGACGCTGTCGCCGGGCGTCACCGCGTGGTACGCCGACGGCGGAGCAGCCGCCAGCTCTTCCTGGAGCGCCTGGTCGCCCACGCGGATGAGCGCTACGTCTCCCGCCAAGATCCGTCCACCGCGTCGCCGAAACTCGCGCACGATGCGCGGCACGTCCCGGAAGTCGCCGTCGGCACGCGCGAGGCGCGCCGCCCGGAGGATGAGATCCACGCGCTCCGGCTCGAGCAGGCGCGCGCGCTGGAGCAGCTCCCCCGCATCCGTGAACCGTCGCAACACCTGCGCGCTGGCCGCGGCCACGATGAGCGCGTCCACGGAGCGTGGGGCGAGCGCCGCGAGGCGTTGCACGTCCCGCCACGCGCCCAGTGAATCGCCTACCAGCGGCAACAATTCGGCGCGCAGCGTAAGCGCCTCGATGCCGGACGGATTCGCGTCCACCGCACGCTCGGCAAGCGCTTCTGCTTCGTCGGGGCGCTCCCGCGCCAGCGCGAGCGCAGCCGATGCACTCAGCGCGCGCGCCTGGCCCGGGTTGAATGCCAACGCGCGCCGCGCGAGCACCGCGGCCGAATCGGCGAGCGCCGGACGCCCTTCGCGCTGTGCGAGCTGTACGAGCACCAGCGCGGCGCCGCCGAGCGCGGCCGCGTAGCGCGGGTCGCGCTGGTAGGCACGCTCGAACTCCGCGAGCGCGCTCGCGTACAACGGGCCCGAGAGCGATACGTTTTGCCGCAGCAGGCGACTGCCGCGCGCAAACGCGGCGAACGCCGCCGTGTCGCGCGTCTGATGCTTCGCGAGCAGGGCTAGCTCGTCTGGTCCGAGAAAGACGTCCACTTCGTTGGCCGTCTTCGTGGCGATCGTCGCCTGCGCCGTGAAGGGGTCGGCCAGCGAGACGAGCTCCGGCTCGCCAGCCCACTTCGACGTGCCGTCGGACACGCGCACCACCAATGGACTGATGCGCACGCGCGGCGTGCCGTCCGGGCTGCGGAGCCACCGCATGGTGCCGGTGAGCACGTAGTCGGCGCCGAGCACCTGGCCGATTTCGCGCGGGGTGGCGATGGTGTCCACTGCGGAGAGCACGCTCATGCGATCGATGACGCGAAGGCCGGCGAGTTGGGTCAGCTTTGCGCTCACCGCGTCGCCCAGGTCGTCGGCGAAGAGCGAGTCTGTCACCACGCCGGAGCTCTCGAACGGCAACACGGCGACGACTGGCGGTTGCCTGGCCTCGCGGCGATTCATGCGAAACACCGCCATGCCGCTGACGACGAACAGCGCGAGCGCCGCCACGATCGCCGCGCCGATCCACCGCGCGGCGTGCTTGCTCTCCAGCGCCAGCGCGAGCTTGGGGTCCGGGATGCGGTCCAGCACCGTGAGCAGCTCGTCGGCGCTGGCGGGCCGCGCGGCCGGGTCCTTCTCGCAGCAGCGCATGACCAGCACCGCCAGTTGCTCCGGCACGCCGTGGCGCTTGAACAGCAACAGGGGCGGGATGTCGCCCGCGGGGGGGGGCGCCGCCGGAGCTGACTCGCCGGGCAGCGCGTTGGCAAAGAGGTCGGCGTCGAGCAGCATCTCGTACGCCATCATGCCCCAGGCGTACAGGTCGGAGCGCTGGTCGGTGGCGGGGTCGTTCGCCGCCAACTCGGGCGACGTGTAGGGCATGGGCGGCAGCACGATGCCCCCACCGCCGTCGGCCCTCGCCCGTTCGAACGCCTGCGCAAGCCCGAACTCGGTGACCACCGCCGAGTCCTTCACGAGCAGCACGGCCTCGGGCATCAGGTTGCGGTGCACCAGCCCACGGCGGTGCGCGTAGGCGAGCGAGCGCGCGATGTAGCGCAGCAACACGACGCTCTCGTCGAACCCCATGGGGCCCTGCTCGAGGCGGTCGCGAAGCGAGAACCCGCCCACGTGCGGCATTGTATAGTAGAAACGCCCCGTAGCCGTGCGGCCGGCACCCACGATGGGCACCGTGTGCGGCTCGTCGAGCGTCGCGGCGGTGCGCAGCTCCCGCGCCCAGGTGTCGAACGACAGGGTCGCCGTGAGCTCGTCCGGCAGCACCTTGACCACGAGGTCGTGGTCGCGCGACTCCTCCTTTGCGACGAACAACCGCCACCCACCGCCGCTCTCCAGCTCGCGGTCGATGATGTAGGCAGCGCCGAGTGACAGGGACAGCGAGGCGCGGATATCCGCGCTATCAGGCATCGTACATCAGGTGGGGATCGAGGGTTCGCGGTCGCGCCCGGGGCGCGGGGCTGCAATGGTCAGCGACACCACGAGGGCGCAAATCTACGCAAAGGCCGGCTGGCCGGCCATCGTGAGTCCGCCGCGGTGACCTTCTCGTAACATCCGGGCGCGCTCGCGGCATTTGCTTGTAGTGGCGCATACCACCCTGCACCCGCGATGGCTGACACGCGGCCAGCCCACGGCGCTCATCTCCTGGTCGCGCCACTGTGGCGCCGCCATCGTCCTGTTCGTCGTCGACGAAGCACCATCGGAGGACCTGAAGCGCTATCTCGCCACACTCGAGTGGACGCTGCCCGTCTACCACGACAGCCGCAGCAGCGCCATGAAAGCATTCAACACCTTTGGAACACCGGCCTACTACGTCATCGACCGCGCCGGCCGCATCCGGTTCGATGAGGTTGGAGAAGAGGCCGAGCTCATCGCGCAGGTCGATGCGGTGCGTTCAGAGACGTCTCAACCCGCCGAGCGAAACCGGTAGCCCATGCGGGCGAGGTGATCTCGGCTCGTCCGCGCGTGCTCCAGCGGGGGCACGCGCGAGGCGCGTGAGGGATTGAGCTCCACCATGAGCATCAGCTCCTGCGTCGACGCTTCCAGGACACTCACGATGCCCGCCATGTCCACTCGGCCCCGCCCAACCGCGCAGTAGCCGTCGTGGTCGGAGCCTCCGTCGTAGTCCTTCAGGTGCGCGTGACGGATGAGTGGCAAAAAGTCCTTCACCACCTGGAGGGGATCCGCGCCCGCAGCGAGCAGCTCGCCCATGTCTGGCGCGAGCGTCACGAGGCGAGTGTCCACGGACTCCATCACGGCATGGACCTCGTCACGCGACTGGATGCTGCTGCCGGTGTGCGGATGGACCGCGCCGAGGACCCCCGCGTCGGCAAGCGCCTGGCCGATCTCGTTCAGCGCTGCCACGATGTTCGTTCGATGGGTGCCGAACGCGTACGTCGAACGCGTCACGTTGTCCGGGCCGATCACGGCAATGGAGCCTCCCGCCTCGCGAATCAGCCGGCCCCAGAGCGCCGCCTTCGCGACAGTGGCCCGCCGCTTGGACGTATCCGTCAGCTCGAACGGACAGTAGGCGGACCGCAGCGGAAGGTTGCTGGCGTCGAGCAGGCGCTTGAGTCCACCCCGAGAGGCCCAGAACTCCAGGACGCTGCCGAAGGACTCGAAGCCGTGATAGCCAAGGCTCGCTGCGTCTCGGATGGCGCCCTCGGCATTTGCCGGCGCGTAGCCCCACAGGATTCCGGTGTGGCCCACCTGGAGGCGTCGCACGGGGGCGGACGACATGCCAGGAACCGACCGGCACGCCACGCCGGCCACCGTTGTTGCGAGCGTGGCCACGAAGGCGCGGCGGCTGGTAGGTGAGTTCATGGCAGCGTGAACACCACGTAGCCGCCCACGCCGCGAGGTGCATCCGAGCCGATGCCACCCTCGCGCGACTTCCGACCCCACGTGAGCGGCGTCGTTGCGTTCACCACCAGGTGCTGGCGGCCGTTCAGCATGTACATCGCGGGCAGGCCCTCGGTGCCCATGGGAAGTTGGCCCGCCCAAAGCACCGCACCAGTCTCCGCGTCGAATGCGTAGACCTTGCCGTCCTTGGCCGTGGAGAACACGAGACCCGTGGCCGTGACGATCATGCCATTCCGCTGCGTACCGCGCGGGACGCCCGTCGCCGAGCCACCCTCTTCCGTGGCGCGGAGATCCTGCCCGATGGGGACGCGCCACTTGATGGTCGCCTTATTGAGGTCGTACGCCGTGAGCGTGGACCACGGCGGGCTCATGATGTGGGGATGCCCGAGCCCGTAGTCCGTGGTGTACCGTTCGGCCGGAGCGCTCACGCCAGCCGGATACGCACCCGCGCCGCGCCCCGCGCCCGGACGTGCCGGCGCCCGCGGCGCGCCGCCCGAGGCGACCACTGGGCCCGCCGGCGTCGTCGTTACCGCTACCGGAGCACCACCCGGCGGACCAGCCGAGCGGCCGCCGAGATATTCGTACAGTTCGCGAATTCCCGCTTCGGTGACATGTGCAAACGCCGGCATCTGCGCGCCGCCCGTGCTCACGATGAACCGGAAGTCGGCGAAGCTCATTCGGCCGCCCGAGATGGCGGGCGCCGATGCGCCGATGCCCCGGTCTCCGTGACAGCTGGTGCAGTTCTGCGTGTAGGCCTCCGCGCCGCGGCCCGTTCCCGGATCCTCACGGTCGCGCGCGACGCGCTTCTCCAGCCGGTAGAACGACGGGAAGTCCTGGTTGAGCACGTACACGATCCCTCGCGACGGATCGGCTGCCGTGTTCCCCCAGTTCGCGCCGCCAACCGCGCCAGGCACCGCGACGGTTTCACGCGTGAGTGACGGCGGCGTGAACAGGCCCTTCTGCGCCGCGTCGATGCGCTTCGTCCACGTCACGCGTTCCGCCGGCGTGAGGAAGAAGGGCGTGAGATCGGCGGACGCGAAGGTCTGCCGCGCGAATGGCGGGAGCACGGTGGGAAACGGTTGCGTCGGCCATGCCTGCTCGCCCGGAACGTCGCTCGCGGGTACCGGACGCTCCTCGATGGGCCACAGCGGCGCACCCGTCACCCGGTCGAACACGAAGAGAAAGCCCTGCTTCGTCGCCTGCGCCACCGCGTCGATCCGTTTGCCGTCCTTCTCCACACTGATCAACTGTGGCGCTGCGGTGGGATCGTAGTCCCACAGGTCGTGGTGCACGAACTGGAAATGCCACGACCGCTTGCCGGTCCGCGCGTCGAGCGCGAGGAGGCTGCTCCCGAACAGGTTGCTCCCCACACGATCCGCACCGTAGTAGTCGTACGTCGGCGAACCGGTGGGGAAGTAGGCGATGCCTCGCTCGACGTCCAGCGTGATCTCGCCCCACGTGTTGACGCCGCCCATGTACTTGTAGGCATCCGCCGGCCACGTGTCGTACCCGAACTCGCCCGGCTGCGGAATGGTGTGAGAGGTCCACGCGAGCTTGCCGGTCACGACGTCGAACGCCCGGATGTGGCCCGGCGTGGAGAAGTAGTCCTCACCCGTGGTGGAGCCGAGCAGCAGGAGGTTTTCGAACACGCGGCCCGGCGTGCTCGACTGCACGCGCGTGATCGTTGCCGGATCGCGACCGAGATCCTCGCGCAGGTCCACTGATCCGTTGGTGCCAAAGGTGAGAATCGACTTCCCCGTGAGCGCGTCGATGGCCTGGAGTGAATTGCCGATCGTGATGAGCAACCGGCGCTCGGACCGGTCGGCGCTCTCCCAGTAGTTCATCCCGCGCCGAGCGATGCCGCGGAGGTTGGCGTGGATCCACAGCTCGCGTCCCGTGCCCGCATGCAGTGCGACGAGCGAGCTGTTCTTCGCCAGCACGTACATGATGCTGTCGACGACGATGGGATTGAACTGGTACTGCGCGCTGTCCGCGGTGGAGTACGTCCACGCAATGCGCAAACGGGAGACGTTGGCCTTCGTGACCTGATCCATCGCCACGTACTTCGACTGGTCGGGCGAGCCGCCGTAGTCCGACCATCCGGTGCGTGACGCAGCTGGCCCACTCGCGGCGACGCGAGTGATCACGCCGCCACACGCGGCTACTCCCAGCGCGAGCACCGTCCACGCAGCCGCCGAGCGATTCACTTGATGTCCAGCGTGGGCGACTGCACACCACCAGCGGGCACGTCGATCCCGGCGGCCCACACGATTCCATTGAGCAGGAAGCGACGGTAGTCCTCGAGCCGCATGTTGTCGTGGTAGTCCACGCCGCCGAACACGAAGCCTCGCCCGCCGTCCGTGCGCTGGAAGGCCCACGACACGGTCTGCGGTCCTATCGTCGCCCGCGACGGTGTCCCAATCAGGAGATCCGTGCGCCGAGTGTCGTTGGGCAGGAAGTAGCTCGAGAAGATCTCGTCGCGGTAAGTCCACGGCTTCACGCCGCGGAGCACGGGATGCGTCTGGTTCGCGAGCGCGATGGACCACTGCTCGTTCGGGTTCTTCGAGACCATCTGCACCCACAGCCCGCCCGTCCAGTCCATGTAGTAGCCGCGCGCCGCCCAGTTCTCCACCCAGCTGGAGTAGTGCAGCACCACGACGCCGATGCGGTTCTTCTTGATCAGCGTGTCGAGCGACTTGAGCCACGCGTTCGTCTCGGCGTCGTAGCCCGTGTGGTTGGTGCTGGGGTCGGGTGGGAAGAGCGGATGCGTCTCCCGCGCATCGCGGTCCGAGCTGCTGTTGATGACGATCACCGCGGCGTTGCTGAACACCGCGAGGTCGCGCGGCACTCTTCCCACGATGACTTTGGTCGTGAGTCCGGCGAGGTTGGTCGAGCGCTCGAGGCTGGTTGCCAGGGCGCGCAGGTCCTTCTCGTACTCGTGCCGGCCGGGCGCGCCGTGATCCTTGGGGCCGGCGAGAAAGACGACGTCTCGCGTCTGTGCCTGCGCAGCACCCGCGGGGAACGCCAGCGCAACGGCGGCGGCGGTGAGCAACACTGTTGCGCGACCAGCTCGGAGAAGGGATGACATCGCGCCGCGGGTTTGATTGTTCTTCAAGCTAACAAACAACCCTCCTACGTACGGCCGCGACGATGCGTTGTCGGCGCGCTCATGTATCGGCGCTTGTCGGCCTCGCTCAACCGCTCGATCGCGTATCGCAGGGCCGTGCGCGGCATGCGGGAGCCGTTGTCGTCCAGGAAGCGCGTGAGCACCACCTCGTCGCGCTTTCCCATCTCGCGCAGCATCCATCCGACCGCCTTGTGCATCAGGTCGTGCTCGTCGCCGAGCAACCGTTCGGCGATGAGCAACGTGGGTGCGAAGTCGTGATGCCGGAGGGTCCACAGCGTGGCGATCATCGCGATGCGTCGTTCCCATAGCGCGTCCGACTTCGCGAGTCGCTCGATGGTCCGCGTACCGGACTCGGAGATATGCGCGCCGACAAGCTCCGCCGCCGACGAATCGACGAGATCCCAGTTGTTCACGTACCTGGTGTTGGCGAGGTAGGCGCGATGAATCGTCTTGCGGCCCGCGGCGGTACCGCGCTCGTGCGCATCAACGAGAATCAGCAGCGCGACGAGACGCTCCTCGTGCCACGGCGAATGGAGCAGCGCCACCGACTCGGCGAGTGAGAGCTCGCGATGCGCGCGCGCGACCTTCCGCAGTATCGGCACGGTGATCCCGAGAAAGCGGTCGCCCTCGCCGTAATCACCCTTGCCGGTCTTGAAGAAGCGCGCGCCCCCCTCGGCGCGGACGGGGTCGGCGAGCGCGCGCGTGGCGGCGCGGACGTCAGCGGCGCGCATGGAGTGTGATGAGTGGCGCAGCATCGGTTCCCGGAGCGCGAGAGCGATCCGGCGGGGCGAGCCGCGTCGGCACGGATCAGGAGGCAAGGGCGTGAACCCAGACGGCGAACGCTGAGAACGCTGACACGACGCACGCTGCAAACGCTGGAGCGGCGCGGGACACACGGCACGTTCACGACCTCGGACAACGTAGTTCCAGCGACGTCTGCGTGCGCAGTATCTGCGTGTTGCAGCGTTCGCCGTCCGTTCGGTGGAAGAACGTTGCAGGGCAGAGACTCTGAGCGTCCAGCGGATGGATCTCTCCTCTCACCAAAGTCGCATGCCCTGGCCCTTTTTCCGCCGCAAGAGCGCGTCACCCACGCCCACGTCGCAGTCCGGCCCCAGCGAGGACCTCGTCTTTCTCCAGCTCAAAACCGAGGGGCTTCCGGAAGTCTGGCTCATCAACCGCGCGCTGGACGGAAGCGCTGAGCAGGGGGCGTTCCCATGGCACCTGTCGATCATCATCGAGATGGAGGACGTGTACGACGTCGGCATCCCGACGAAAGGAGAACAACAGCTGCTGACCAAACTCCGTGAGGAGCTGGAGGCGAACCTGAAGGCGAACGACAACGCACACTTCCTGGCGAGCATCACATGGAACGGCACGCGCCAGCTGCTCTATCGCGTGCGAGATCCGGAGATCGCGAACGCCTACCTCACTGGTGTGGTCGGCAATCCGTCGGTAGTGCGTCCCATGGAGTACCAGATGGAGAAGGACGCGGAGTGGGTGCACGCAGCGACATACCTGGACGCGGTGCGCACCGCACTGGAATCCGGAGTTCCGCGGTCTCGCCTGGAGCGATCGGGCGGAGAGATCGTGGTCGTCGACGCATAGCGCGCTGGCGCAACGCCTCCATCGGCTGCAGCGTATCTCGACTACTCGCCAGCCCTTCGGAGGACACGTGAATACGCTTGCCCGCCTCGCCGCCGCCCTGCTCATCGCGCCCGTTTTGCTCGACGCGCAGGCTCCACCCCAGGAGCGCCGCACCGATCGCCTCGCGATCGCCGACTACCTCGACTGGGAAGATGTCCAGGATCCCCAGCTTTCCCCGGACGGAAAGCAGGTCGTCTTCACCCGGCGCTGGGTGGACAAGATGAACGACAGGTGGGAATCGTCGCTGTGGATCATGAGCGCGGATGGCTCGCGCGCACGCTTCCTCGTGAACGGCTCCAGCCCCAAGTGGGCGCCCGACGGCGCGCGCATCGCCTACACGGCCACGCCACCCGCCCCCGCAGGCACGACGACAGGCCCCGCGCCCACGACGCAGATCTTCGTCCGGTGGATGGATGCCGAAGGAGCAGTCACGCAGCTCACGCACCTCACCGAGAGTCCCTCGAGCATCGAATGGAGCCCGGATGGGAAGTGGCTCGCGTTCGCCATGCAGGTGCCCGCGAAGACCGATTGGCGCATCGATCTGCCGACGCCGCCCAAGGGCGCGAAGTGGACCGAAGCGCCGCGCATCGTACAGAAGCTCAACTATCGGGCGGATGGACGGGGCTTCGTGGAAGACGGCAACGCGCACCTCTTCATCCTCTCCGCCGACAATGGCGGCACACCACGCCAGATCACGAGTGGGGCGTTCAACCATGGTGTGCCGCGCTGGCTGCCGGACGGCAAGTCCATCGTCTTCAGCGGGCTGCGGATGGACGATGCGGAGTACAAGTGGCGCGAGTCGGACATCTATCGCATCGACATCGCGAGCGGCGCCATCAAGCAACTGACGTCGCGGAAGGGTCCGGATGGCCAGCCGTCGCCGTCGCCGGATGGAAAGTGGATCGCCTACACGGGCTACGATTCCACGAGCGACACGTGGACCGACCAGAAGCTGTACCTCATGTCGTCAGAAGGTACGGGACACAAGCTGCTCGCACCCAAGTGGGACCGGAGCCCATCGGATCTCCGATGGTCGAAGGACGGCGCCACGCTCTGGTTCAACGCCGAGAATGAGGGCGCGCGCAATCTGTACGCGGTATCGGTCCCGAGTGGCGACGTGAAGGCAGTGACGTCGGGCAAGCAGGTGCTGACCGTGACGTCCATCAATCCAAACGGCACCGCGGTGGGGGTGATGAGCACCTCCACGCACCCGCCGGATGTCGTCACGCTGAGCCTCAACACGCCGGCGAACATCAAATGGCTCACCGACGTCAATGACGACATTCTCTCCGGGAAGACGCTCGGCACCACGGAGGAGATCTGGTACACGTCGAAGGACGGCATGAAGATCCAGGGCTGGATCGTAAAGCCGGCCGACTTCGATCCGAGCCGCAAGTATCCGCTGATCCTCGACATTCACGGCGGGCCGCACGCGATGTACAACACGGGCTTCAGCTTCGTGCGGCAGGACCAGGCGGCCAACGGCTACGTGTCGCTTTATACGAATCCGCGCGGCAGCACCGGCTATGGCAGTGCATTCGGGAATGCCATCAAGAATGCGTACCCGGGCAAGGACTTCGACGACCTGATGGCCGGTGTGGACACGGTGGTGGGCCGCGGTTACGTGGACACGAAGAACATGTTCGTGTACGGCTGCAGCGGCGGCGGTGTGCTCACGGCGTGGATCGTCGGGCACACGAACCGTTTCGCGGCCGCGTCGTCGAACTGCCCGGTGATCAACTGGGTGAGCTTCGTTGGCACCACGGACGGCGCGAGCTGGTACTACAACTTCGAAAAGCTCCCGTGGGAAGACGCGAGCGAGCACCTCAAGCGCTCACCGTTGATGTACGTCGGCAACGTGACGACGCCGACGATGCTCATGACGGGCGTGAACGACCTGCGCACGCCGATGGAGCAGACGGAGCAATTCTACCGTGCGCTCAAGCTGCGCAAGATTCCCACGGCGATGATCCGCTTCAACGAGGAGTGGCACGGCACGTCGTCCAAGCCGTCCAACTTCTTGCGCACGCAGCTCTACATGCGGAGCTGGTTCCAGAAGTACGGCAGCAAGACGGAGAAGGTCGCGGTGATGCAGTGATGTCATCCTGAGCGCAGCGAAGGATCCGCACCTCGCAGGTGCGCGACTGCACGTGCAGATCCTTCGCTGCGCTCAGGATGACAACGCTATGACGGACTCCCCCACTGGTTGTTGGAGCCCACCACCACCGCTCCGCACCACAGGACCACGAGCCCGATGGCCACGGGCCAGCCATACACGGACGGAATGGCGATGATCGGCACGAGGCTTCCGACCACCAGGTCGAAGACGAGGTCCTTCGCGCTGAACGTCCGGTGCCTGGCGTACCAGAGCACCTTGCCGACGACGACGTAGCCGAGCGCGGCAATGATGGCGACGAGGAGCGCGCGCAGGCCGAGCAGGGAAGCGAGGCTCCACGCGATCAGCGCCGTGTGTCCGACCTTTTCGAGCAAGTAGCGGGCGACGGTGTTCTCGTCGCCCACGACCTTTCCCATGCGCTTCCGAAATCCTTCGGCCATAGCATCCTCGCCTCGTGATCGTTGCGGCCGGGCCCGCTTCGTCAGAAGCGCAAATGCTCGTGGTTTTTCGGTCGTTTGTCCACCCGTACCCTTGGTCGTTCACGAACCGCCCCGCCAGCACGATTCTGCGGAGATCTCGACGCGCCAAGACAACAGTCCGAAATAGTCTTCATGCGCCAACGGCGGGCACGGTCACCGCGCTTTTGTCCCCTTCACGCAGATGACAAAGACGTCGTCATCCCCCTGCTGGCCCGACGCAGGGCACGACGCGGGCGACTCGGCGACGGCGAACACAAAGACAACGTCCACCAGTTGCCGCACCGGCTTCGGCCCAACCGTTGCCGGCGTCGCGCTCCACGTTCGCAGGGCCGAACGGCCGGCGGTCTCAAAGAGCGCATGGGGGGACTTGAGCGTCCTGATCGAACTGGAGTCGATGCGCCCGCTCTGGTCGACCACGAGAAGAAAGCGCACAAGCCCTCCTATTCCTGCGCGAAGAAGCATCGATGGGTAGACGGCACGAGCATTCGACGCGCTCCAACGAACTGGCTCCGTCACCTGGCATCGCAGGTACACCGGATCGACCGTGTTTCCCAGGCTCGCCTGCGTGGGCGGACAGTGTCTGTGGTGGTCGCCGCGCTGAAACGACAGGAACTGGTGAATCGCGCGCACGGCGGTCGTATCCCGCGAGATGATCCACAACTCGCCACCCCGCGGCAACTCGCGAAAGGTGTACGTGATCTCGATCCGCCTCGCGGCCATCGCGCGCGATCCCGGCACCTCCTGCATGTGCACCAACGCCGACGTGCTGAAATCTCCGGTCAGGAAGGCCTGCGCGATGCTCCGCAGGTGATCGCGAATGATGCGCGTCCCCGCGGGATCGTCGCGGTCGCGCTGGAGCTCGATGCGGCCGCCGTCCGGAAGGTCGTCGAACACGGGGACCGACGTATACTGGTCCACGCCCATCGCGATCTTGCCACGCTGCTGCATCGCGACGAACGACGTATCCTGCGCGACGAGGACAGGCGTCGCCACCAGCAGGCACCACAGGGCCACAGTGCACTTCATGTCGTAAGCCCGTTAGATGTGCGCTGCCTCGATGGCGCGACGCAGTCGAGGCAGCATGCGCTCGATCTGCTCCGGCGACACCGCGCCGACCGACAACCGATACCACCCAGTGTCCTCGGTGACGCCAAAGGCCTGGAACGGCACGATTGCGACGCCCGCCGCCTCGAGCAGGTACTGCCGCACCTGCTCGTCCGACTCGAGCGCGCCGCTCGCCGTGTGCCGGCCCTTCAACGCGAATCGCGCGCTGAGATAGATGGCACCTTCGGGCGCCAGCGCCTCCACCGGACAGCCCGCGTCGTGCATCTCCGTCAAGCCGGCATGCAGCGCGTCAAGCCGCTCGCGCACACCGACGACCATCGTCGCGCAATACGCACGCATCCCCTCGGCATCCACAAGCATCGACGCCACCGCGCACTGCTCCGCCTTGGGCGCCCACGCCCCCACGTGGCCGAGCAACCCGCTCATCGCGCTCGCGACGTCCGGCGGCGCCACGATCCAGCCCACACGCACGCCCGTGGCGGCGAACGCCTTGGAGATGCCGTCGACGTACACCGCAAATGGCGCGACGTCCGGACACACTCCGATGGGATGCACATGCTTCGTGTCGCCGAACGTCAGCGTCCAGTAGACCTGGTCATACATGAGAAAGAGCGGCCGCTCATCTGGATCGCGTCGCGCATTCTCCTCGACAACCAGCTCGCAGATGTCGCGCAGCGCGTCTGCGGTGAACGCCGTGCCCGTGGGGTTGAGCGGCGAGCACAGCGCGAGCAACCGAGCGCCGCGCACCGCGTCCTCGAGCGACTCGCGCGTGGGCAGGAAGCGCGTCGTCGCGTCGCAACTGATGCGGACCCCCTCGGCGGCCGAGAGGTGCACGTAGTGGTTGTTGTTCCATGATGGCGACGGATAGACCACGCGATCGCCTGGATCCACCAGCGCCGCATACGCCGCGAAGATGCCGGGCCGCGAGCCCGCCGTCACGATCACCGAGGCAAGCTCGGGCGTAAAGCCCAGCTCGCGCCGGTACAGCGAGCGGACTGCCTCGCGCAGCGCCAGGATGCCGTCCGATGGCGGGTAGTTGGTTTCACCGCGATGCAGCGCGTCCACGATGCCGGCCTCGAGCATCTGCGGGATGCGGAACTCCGAGGGGCTGAAGTCGCCGACCGTGAGATTGCAGATGTCGCGCCCGCTCGCGACGAGCGCGCGCACGTCGGCCGCGATCTTGAGGATCTCGGAGCCCACGAGCGAACCGGCGATTGCCGACGCCCGCTGTCGGGCCGGGTGAAGTACGGTCATTGCCATCTCGGAACATAATGCTTATGTCGTGCGGAGCCCTCCGACGGCCCGCCCAACCACACACTCGGACCATGACGACACGTCGCGACTTCCTCACCACGCTCGGCGCCGCACTTGGTGCCTCGGCACTCGGCTGTCATCGTTCCGTCGCGGCCGGCGGCGACACGCTCACGCTCGGCCGCGTGGGTATCCAGCTCTACACGGTTCGGTCGCTCACGTCGAAGGACCTCGAGGGCACGCTCGCCAGCCTTGCCGGCATCGGGTTTAAGGAGGTGGAGTTCGCCGGCTACTTCGGGCGGACGCCAGCGCAGATCCGCAGCGCGCTCACGACGAACTCGCTGACGTCACCGAGTGTGCACATCCCGCTGCCGGCGTCGGATGACTCGTGGAAGAAGAGCCTGGACGACGCGAAGGCCGTCGGACACGAGTGGGTCGTGGTGCCGTGGCTCGACGCGTCGCAGCGCCCGACCAGTGACGGCTGGGGCAAGTTCGCCGATCGTCTCACCGCGCTGGCAACGATGGCGCAGGCGCGCGGGCTCAAGTTCGCGTACCACAATCACGACTTCGAGTTGGTGAAGGTCGGTTCGGCCACGGCGCTGGACGTGCTGCTCACGCAGACCGACCCGAAGCTGGTTGATATCGAGATGGATCTCTATTGGGTGGTGAAGGGCGGTGGCGACCCGCTCGATTTCTTCAAGCGCTATCCGACCCGCTTTCCGTTGCTGCACGTGAAGGACGCCACGGCGGCGCCGGAGCGCACGATGGTGGACGTGGGCCGCGGGACGATCGACTTCCGTAAGATCTTCGCGCAGGCGAAGCAGTCGGGGCAGAAGCACATCTACGTCGAGCACGACAATCCGGCTGACCCACTGTTGTCGGCGACGACCAGCTTCAAGCACCTCGCGGCGCTCAACTTCTAGCCATGGCGGTTGCGGGCGGTTCTGGGGCCTCGTCGAACCCAGACGGCGAACGCTGAGTACGCTGACACAGCGCACGCTGGGAACGCTGCAAAAGCAAAGCAAGATTCTAGAAGAAACGCCAAACGCAGCTACAGCGACGTCTGCGTGCGTCGTGTCAGCGTATTCAGCGTTCGCCGTCTGGGCTTCAGCAGTCCTGATCTGTCAGCGGCGCTTGCTTGCGACGAGATCAGCCATGGACGTGTCCGCCGGGTTCCGAGAATCGCGGAGCCCGGCCTCCACTCCATCCACGTCGGCCGCGCTGCGGTTCTGGCTGACCTTCCACTTTCCTTCAATCCGCGCGATCTCGATCGAGACTCCGACAATGGCTCGAAGCTGCCGCGTTACGTACTCCTCGGGCGCGTCGCCGATTGACCAATCACTGCCACGATCTCCCTCGTGACGACTGGTCAGCCGCGCGAGATGCGCGCGGAGGAACGCAGGATCGTCGATGAATCGCACCGTCCCGCCGACATGCACCGCGACGTAGTTCCACGTCGGAACGACCTTGCCGTCCTCGGCCTTGGAGGGATACCACGTCGGCGTGATGTGCGCTTGCGGGCCTGAAAATATCACGAGCGCGTCCGCGTTCGGGCCGGCAAGCTGATGATGCGCATTCGCCCTGGCGACATGGCCCTCCAGGGCGCCGAGTGGTCCCTCGTCCGCGCGCAGCACCAACGGCAGGTGCGTGGCGTAGAGCCCGCCCGTCGCCGTAACGAGCGTAGCAAAGGGATGCGCCTCGATGAAGGCGTGAAGCGTCTCGCGCTCGGTCTCCGCGAAGTTGCGAGGGATGTACATGCCGAAGTTTATCGAGTCGCGCGTGAGAGCGATGTCGGCTGCGCTCGATTGATGACGTTCCGATGTTGGAGTCGCCGCAGGTGCACTTGCCCAGCCCTCGCCGCCGAGCGTAACCTGTGCGGGCACCGCATGTCGCTATCCGGAGGCGTTCATGGTCTACCGCACGTCGGGCGCGGCAATCCTCACTGCCGACGAATTCTTGGTGCACTCGGCCGCAAACGAGCGGTCCGAGCTTGTGCGCGGTCACATTCACCTGATGTCGCCGGCGAGTGCGGTGCACGGCCTGGTCAGCATGACCGTGGGCCGCCTCCTGTCGCCCCACGTGCGGAAGCATCGGCTCGGCGAGTGCTTTGCAGACAGCACTGGATACGCGCTGCCCAACCTGTCGAACACCGTTCGTGCATCGGACGCGTCCTTCGTTCGCGCTGATCGCCTGCCGGCTGGTGGTGTCACTGGTGGCTTTCACGAGCTTGCGCCAGACCTCGCGGTTGAAGTCCTGTCCCCGAGTGAGTCAGCTGCCGATCTCAGCGAGAACCTCAGCGACTATCGCGTGGCGGGGACGCCGCTCATCTGGGTCATTGATCCGGCCACGCGCACAGTCGCTGTCATTTCCGCGAATGACTGGAGAACGCTCGGCGTCGAGGCCACGCTGACGGGCGGCGACGTCGTGCATGGGTTCTCGTGTGCCGTGGCCGAGCTGTTCGAAGGACTCGCGCCGATGACTGCCTGCGAGTGACGCGCAGGACGTTGCCAGCCCAACGCCCCGCCTCCAGATTCGCGCAGGCAGTTCAACCACATATGGAGACGTGAATGAGCGACACTCAGGCGGCCCCGTACGACGTCTGTATCGTCGGGTCGGGCGCTGGTGGCGGCATGGCCGCCTACGCACTGACGCAGGCTGGCGCACGCGTCGTCATGCTCGAGGCAGGCGGCGAATGGTACGCGTCGAAGGACTCGGCGATGATGGTGCCCGCATGGGCCTCGCCGCGGCGGGGGGCGTCCAAGCGCATCCGGCCCTTCGGCGAGTTCGACGCCTGCGATGGCGGATGGGACATCGAGGGCGAGCCCTTCACCCGCGCGCCCGGCACCCAGTTCAGCTGGTGGAGAGGCCGCATGCTCGGCGGCCGCACCAACCATTGGGGCAGAATCTCCCTGCGCTTCGGACCCGACGACTTCAAGGGCAAGAGCAAGGACGGACTCGGCGAGGACTGGCCGATCTCCTACGACGACATCAAGCCCTACTACGATCGCGTCGATGACCTGATCGGCATCTTCGGCAGCAACGAGGGCCTGCGCAATCATCCCGACGGCAACTTCCAACCGCCGCCGCGCCCGCGTTGCTATGAACTGCTGGTCAAGAAGGCGAGTGACAAGCTCAACATCACCTGCATTCCCTCGCGGCTGTCCATCACCACCAAGGCGCTGCCCGGCCGCCAGGCCTGCCACTACTGCGGCCAGTGCAATCGTGGCTGCCCGGTGAAGGCGAACTTCTCCAGCCCGGACGTCCTCATCGGACCAGCGCTCAAGACCTGCAAGCTCACGCTGATCACCAACGCGATGGCACGCGAAGTCACCGTCGGCAAGGACGGCCTCGCGACCGGCGTGTCGTACATCGACAAGAAGACGAACACCGACAAGCACGTAAAGGCGAAGATCGTCGTGCTGGCCGCGAGTGCATGCGAGTCCGCGCGCCTGCTCATGAACTCCAAGTCGTCACGGTTTCCGCAGGGCCTTGGCAACTCGAACGGCTGGGTGGGCAAGGGACTCACCGACACCACGGGCACGGACGTCTCCGGATTCATTCCGAGCATGGTAGACCACGTGCCGCACAATGAAGATGGCGTCGGCGGCTTGCACATCTACATGCCCTGGTGGCTGGACAACGCGAAGCTCGACTTCCCGCGCGGCTACCACATCGAGGTCTGGGGAGGACTCGGCCCACCGGGCAACGGCTTCATGGGCGGCATCGCCAACTACGGCAACAAGGGCGGCTACGGCAAGTCGCTCAAGGACGACTATCGCAAGTACTACGGCGCCAGCATCGGATTCTCCGGGCGCGGCGAGCAGATCCCCAACGAGAACTGTTACTGCGAGATCGACCCCACCATGGTGGACCAGTGGGGCATTCCCGTTCTGCGCTTCCACTGGAAGTGGACAGACGCCGAGTACAACCAGTCGAAGCACATGCAGGAGACGTTCCGCTCGTTGATTGCACAGATGGGTGGCGAAACGTTCTCCACCATGCCCACCAAGGAGCAGGGCTACGGTCTCGCCACCGGCGGCTCCATCATCCACGAGTTGGGCTGCGTGCAGATGGGCAACAACCCATCGAAATCCGTGCTCAACAAGGACTGCCAGGCGCACGACTGCAAGAATCTCTTCGTCGCCGACGGTGGTCCGTTCGTCACGCAGGCCGACAAGAACCCCACGTGGACGATTCTCGCCCTCGCGTGGAAGACCTCCGACTACATCACGCAGCAGCGCAAGGCGGGTGCACTATGAGCGACGTCAATCGCCGCGACGCCATCAAGGTCCTTGGCGTCGCACCGCTGGCCGGCATGCTCGATTGGTCCGCGCCCACCGTGGATCGCGCGTCGCGCTTCGTCGCGGCACTCGACGAGACGACGGAGTCCGCGCCGTACAAGCCGAAGTTCTTCAAGGCGCATGAATGGCGCACGGTGCGCGTGCTCGCGGACATCATCATCCCCAAGGACGAGCGCTCCGGGAGCGCGACGGACGCCAAGGCGCCCGAGTTCATGGACTTCATGCTCGCCGACGCCGAATCGAGCGAAGCGAACAAGGTGTCCATGCGCGGCGGTCTCGCGTGGCTGGACAGCGAGATGCGCGGCCGCTTCGGCACCGACTTCCTGGCGAGCACGGACGCCAACCGCCGCGCGGTGCTGGATGACATCGCGTATCCGGCCCGCGTAAAGCCGGAGCTGCGGCGCGGCTCGGCGTGGTTCAGCCGCTTCCGCTCGTCGGTTGGCGCGGCGTTCTTCTCGAGCCAGATGGGCTGGCAGGACCTGCGCTACATGGGGAACGTCTTCAACCCCAATTGGAACGGCTGCCCCAAGGCGGCGACGGACAAGCTCGGCGTGAGTTACGAAGAGTACGACGCGAGTCTGGCGAAGTCGCGGGCGGCGAGTAAGTAGGTCGTCGCGATACTGGCTCCTCTGCAGGGAGAGAAGCGTCATTTTTGAACCACCAAATGCGCGGAATTGGCTGCCGAACGGACGCGGATAAAGCGGTTTTGTGTTCTGTAGTTTCCGCGCCGTTCCGCATCCCGTCCGCCTTTGTGGTCGTTAGAGAATTCTTGCCACGTCAATTCGAGAGTGGCCCGCCCGCGCACAAATCCAGAACGTGACGAGAGACCCAAACCGCCTCGGCGTCGGCTTCATCGGCAGCGGCTTCAACGCCCGCTTTCACATGCTCGGCTGGAAGGGCGTGCGCGATGGCGACGTCCTCGGCGTATGGAGCCCGAACGCGAAGAACGCCGCGAGCGCAGCGCGCTACGCCAACGACATCGACGTCGGCGCCGCAAAGGCGTACAAGACCATCGCCGACATGGTCGCCGACCCCGCCATCGACGCCATCTGGATCACCGGGCCCAATCAGGCCCGCATCGAGAACGTGCAGGAGATCGTCGACGCGCTGGAGCGCGGCGTCGGCACGCTGAAAGGCATCGCCTGTGAGAAGCCGCTCGCGCGCAACGTCGCCGAGGCGAAGGAGATCACCCGACTCGTGAAAGGGACGGGGGTGATGCACGGCTACCTCGAGGACCAGCTGTTCGCCCCGCAGATCGAAGCCGGCCGCGCGTTGCTCTGGGCGCGCGGCGCCGCAACGACCGGTCGCCCCTACCTTGCCCGCGCCGCCGAAGAGCACAGCGGACCGCACACGCCATGGTTCTGGAAGGGCGACCTTCAGGGCGGCGGCGTGCTCAACGACATGATGTGTCACTCCGCGCTCGTCGTGCGGCACCTGCTCACGAAGCCGGGTGCACCGCTGTCCACGGTGCGGCCGACTCGGATCACCGCGCACATCGCGTCGCTCAAGTGGTCGCGCGCGGCGTATGCGAAGAAGTTGTCGAAGACCATGGGCAAGGACGTCGACTACGCGAAGCACCCGAGCGAGGACTTCGCGAGCATGACCGTCGAGTTCGAGACCGACGACGGCTATACGGTGATTGGCGAGGTGTCGACGTCGTGGAGTTTTGTCGGCGCTGGCCTGCGACTCTCGGCGGAGTTGCTCGGCCCCGAGTACTCGATGGCGTGGAACAGCCTCGACGCGGGGCTCAAGCTGTTCTTCAGTCGCGAGGTGAAGGGACGCGCCGGCGAGGATCTCGTCGAGAAGCAGAATGCTGAAACGGGACTGATGCCGGTTGTCGCGAATGAAGCGGTGGCGTACGGCTATGAGGCCGAGGACCGCCATTTCGTGCGCTGCTTCCTCGGGAAGGAGAAACCGCTCCTTACGTTCGACGACGGCGTCGAAGTCGTGCAGATGCTGATGACGGCGTACAAGAGCGCCGAGGAAGGGCGCACGCTCGCCTTTCCGCCGCGCGGGCTGGACAAGTTCGTCCCCGCGGTCGCGCGCGGCGACTGGAAGCCGCCCAAGCAGGGTCGCTGACGTGAATCGCTTTGCCCGCGTTCTTCGAGTCGACTGGCCGCGGCTCGTGGTCGAACTGTTCATCGTCGTGGCGGGCATCACCATCTCCTTTGCCGTCGACGAATGGCGGCGCGATCGCGAGGATCGTCGCGTAGAACGCCGTATATGGATGGCGATCCGTGAAGATCTCGAGGCAGACTCCTCATACCTCGCCAGGCGCATCGCCCAACTCGGGCAGATGACCCGCTCGTACGACGGTCTCCTGGGCGCGGCGCCCCCCGACAGCATCGACGTCTACATGGACCGCGCGATCAGCTACGTGGTGTTCACCCCCACGCAGGGTGCTCATCACGAGCTGCGGCAGATGGCCGGCTCGCGCCTCATACGCAATCGCGCGTTGCTGGCAGAGCTGACGCGAGTCTACACACGCGAGTACGTGCGGGCAGCGGAGTGGGACGGGATCGGAAGGGACTTCATCCTCGATCGGATGATTCCGTACCTCGACGCCACTGCCCCATACGTGGACGGGGTGGTTGGAGGCGAGACACTCACCGGCATGAGCGCCATCTACGGAAGCGTGGCGAAACGCGATCACTTCCGAAACCTCATTCGCACGAATCGCACGTTCAAGGATGCGCAACTCTCCACGTATCAGGCCGCACTCAAGCGAGCGATAGAGTTACGGGCGAGCATCGAGCGCGAACTGGGTGGCGGCGCTGACGTCGCCGCGCCCGAGAAGGCGACGGACAGCGGTAAATGACAGCGGTCATCGTGGAAGCGTGCGTCGACGCGATCGATGCGGCAATCGCGGCGGAGCGGGGCGGCGCAGGACGTCTCGAGGTGTGCGGTGAGCTGCTACAGGGCGGTGTCACGCCGAGCGCGGGACTGATCGGCGCGGTGTGGGAGTGCGTGCAGATCCCGGTGTTCGTGCTCATTCGTCCGCGCACCGGCGACTTTCTCTATTCCGATGCCGAGCGGGACGTGATGCTCCGCGACATCGAGGTGGCGCGGTCGCTCGACGTGGACGGCGTCGTGATCGGCGCGCTGACGCGCGATGGCGACGTCGACGTGGAGGTGACGCGCGACCTGAAGGAGGCAGCGGGTCCGCTGGAGGTCACGTTCCATCGCGCATTCGACTTCGCGCGCGATCAGGACGTCGCGCTGGAAACGCTCATCGAACTCGGCATCGATCGCGTGCTGACGTCCGGCGGCGCGGCGAGTGCACTCGCCGGCGCTGCGCGGCTTGCGCGGCTGGTGCAATTGGCCGGCGAGCGCATCGCGGTGCTGGCCGGCGGTTCGATCACCCCGGCGAATGTCGCCGAGGTGGTGCGTGCGACCGGTGTGCGAGAGGTGCATGTGAGAGCGGCGACGCGCGTGGACAGCGCGATGACGCACCGCCGCACGGGCGTGACGCTCGCGCGGCCGCAAGCGCCTGGCGACTACGAGCGGATGGTCGCGAGCACGGACGAGATGGCGCGGGTGATCGCGGCGACGTCCGAGTAGTCGCCCGCCACCAATCACTTTTGCGCGGATCGCAACGATCCATAGCTTTGCGGGATGCCAACAGCCACTACGCTCACGACACGAGACGGGCTCCGGTACCGGGTCCATGTCACCCGCGACGAAACGTGCCACGGCAATTGGTCAGGTCAAGGAGTTATCACCAAGGCAAAGAGTCGTGGGTATCCTTGCCGCAGGGCATCCCTGCTGTCGACGGCAACGGGGTGGCCGTGCGGGGCGGGCACTATCGACACGGCTCTGCCTATCGGGAGTTCCCGCCCGGTCTTCTCTTCGTAGACTTCCGCCGCAAGGGTTGCGATGGATTCGTCGCCTTGGACGTCCGTGTGATCCGCAAGGGCGTCCGGGTTCTCGAGGACGCGGTCGAAGACGCTTTTCCCTCGAAGAAGCAGCGCCGCGCGGAAGTCGAGGAACGAATCGTCAGAACATCCACCAAGCAGGAGGAATGCCGCACCCCAAAGGTCGTGACGATAAGCGCGCGTCATGGCGGCAGAAAAATGTCGGTCAAACGCGGCAATTTGCTTCGGCTTCATTGCCACCAGCCATCGGCGGAGCGTGCCAACCGGATCGGTCGCGCCGCTCGCACCGTCGATCAGCGCCCAGAAGTGAGCCCTTGTGAATGCATCCCCGCTGACCCGAATCGGCAGTGGCGGGTTAGGGTTCGTTGTGCCAACGGCAGTACTCGAATTCGAAACAGATTGGAGTGCACCCTCGAACGAGCGGATGGCGGCATCGAGGTCCGGATACTTGGCAAGACCCGCTGCGTGCCGCCTAACCAGCGCGAGTGACTCAGGCGAGCCCTCAGCACTGAGAACGGCGAGCCAACTCGGGTCGAGGTCGGGCTCAGACGCGGCGGCAACGATCATGGCCCTGACCACCGTCCTGTGGCGAGCAATGCCGAGCAACAGCTTTCGTTCGCGCGGCGTTCCTTTCGGAGATGTTCGTTGGAGCGCTCGAAGCGCATCAATGGCAGCCCGCCAAGCCGCCTCTACGACCTCGTCCGGCTCTGCCGTGCTCACGGCTTCGACAAGTGCCCGGACATCCTTCCCACCTGCCGGGTGGGAACGCAACAGCGGTTGCGAATCCCGGATCAGAGCCGCGTCGATGGTTCGGCAATCTTTAGCGCCATCGTAGAAGACGGTCGAAGGGTCCCATTCTTTCCGAATGAGAAGATCACGTACTTGTTCCGGCGTCTTGCGTCGCATCCAGTCTGCCAATTCTAGGCGCCGCCGGCGTCACGGTCGAACGCCAGCATTTCGGCAAAGAGTGCGAAGGCAGCGACGGCGTCGCGGCGGGTCATCATCATGTTCAGTACTCCTGAAGTCCGGACTTCGTGACCTTCGTGTTCTTCGTGGCTGTATTTGAGCGCGGCCGTTGGGGTTTGTTGGCTTGTCGACCTCCGCTCCGGAAGGCTCACTCCCGTTGGCTACCGAGTCGCAGCCACGAGCCCTACATCCCCCACGAGACGCCGAAAGCGAGGATCACCCCGCAGCGACTTGAGCTGCGGGTCGACCTGGAGAAACACCAGCGAGTGCGACCGCTGCTCGTACGCGCGCGCCAACCACTCGAATGCCCGATCACGATTGCCGAGCGCCGTGTGGATCTTGGCCAGTTCGTACGCTGGCACGTACTGCCCGCGCGCGCCGCGCGCCTCGAGCTCCTTGAGCTGCACGGTTGCCTGCGCGCGATCACCACTCGCCGCGAGCGCGCGCGCCAACGACGCCACCGATAGCGCGCTGCCGCTCGTCAATGAGATCGCGCGGCGGTACTGCGCGATCGCCTCGGGCGTACGCCCCAACGCCTCCATGGACCACCCGCTCCAGATCACGGCGAGCGCGTACTCAGGGTCGAGCTCGAGCGTCTGCCGGCATTGTGCGATGCTCTGCTCGTAATCCCCGGCGAAGTAGAACACCCATCCCAACGCGGCGTTCGCGATCAGCGACAGCGGGTCCAGCTCCTGCGCGCGACGCATCTCGCGCTCGGCGTCGTCGAAGCGGCCCATCGCGGTGAGCAGGTTCGCGTACCATTGGTGCGCGGTGGAGTACGTCGGGTCGACGGCGATGGCGCGCTGAAACGCCGCTTCGGCGCGTGGCCAGTCCCAGTGGTAGTACAGGTTGACGTAGCCGAGCGTCGCGTGCGGTCCGCCCAACGCGGAGTCCAGCGTCAGCGCCTGCGTCGCCGCGCGTTCAGCCGTGGTGAACGCCTCACGCGGCGGGAGATAATCGTAAAAGCCGAGCACCGCGTACGCGTCCGCCAGGCCGGCATGTGCGCGGGCGTAGCGCGGTGCGACGTTCACCGCCTGCTGGAAGTAGGATGCGGCGGTCCGCAGGCCGTCCTCACTCCGCCGATACCACGCGTAGCGGCCCTTGAGGTACAGCGAATGCCGCCCCTTCATGTAGAGGTCGTACGCCTCGGGGTGTACCTCGGCAGCCGGGCTCGATGCGACGGCGGGAGCCGTGCTCACGAGCTTTCCGCGGAGCTTTTCTGCGACGGTCCGCGCGATCGTCGTCTGGATCGCGAAGACGTCCTTCGTGTCGCCATCGTAGGTCTCGGCCCAGAGGTGGTACCCGTCGGCGACGTTGACGAGCTGCACGGAGATGCGGAATCGCTCGCCCTCTCGACGCACGCTGCCCTCCACGATGTGGCTCGCCGCCAGTGCGCGGCCGACTTCCTTGATGTCGGTCCCCTTGCCCTTGAACGCGAACGTCGACGTGCGCGACGGGACGTGCATGCCCTCGATCTGCGAGAGCGTGGTGATGAGCTCTTCGGTGATCCCGTCGCTGAAATACTCCTGGTCCTTGAGCGAGCTGAGATCGATGAACGGCAGCACGGCCACGGCGACAACGAGGTTGCGCGCCGAGGAGCTCGACGCCCGCCGGTTCACCATCCAGAAGGCGCCGAGTACCACGACAAGCAGCGCAGCGGCGGCGCTGGCATAGCGAGCGAGGCGCGACCTTGTCGTCGCGAGCGAAGTGGAGGGACCTGCTTCCATTGTCGTCCCGAGCGCAGTCGAGGGACCTGCTTCTTTCGCCGTTGTCGTCCCGACCGAAGTGGAGGGACCTGCTTTTCCCGACGCAGGCTCCTGAACCGTTCGACGAAGTTCAGCCTCGTAGCGCACGACTTCCGCGTCCGGCTCCGCGCCGATCTCCTCGCGCATGAGCGACGTGAACACGCGCGCGTGCTGAAGCGCCGCCGCGCGAGCGCCCGACGCATCCAGCGCCCTCATGAACCGCAGCGCGATGCGCGCGTCGTACGGATCATGTCCCGCCCGCCGCCGCCATGACTCGGCCGCTGCGATGAAGTCGCCGGCGTGCTCAGCCGCCTCGGCGAGCGCCTGCAGTGTGACGCCGAATGCGCGACCCAAACGGTCACGCTCGCCATCGACCCAGTGCGCAAACTCGGGCGCGTCGGGAAGAAAGAAGCCGTCGAGGAACGGACCCGCGTACAGCGAGGCAGCTCGCTCGTGATCGCCGCGCTCGATGGCGTCCTCGAAGTCGCCGACGTCGCTGGCTATGACGTTCGCGTCGAGACGCAGGACGTCCCCAGCGCTCGAGACCGCCTCCGCGCCGATCGCCTGGTTGATCCGGTAGATGGAGTCGGAGAGGTTGCGCCGGCCGCGCTCGGAATCGGCGTCGGGCCATAGGTACGCGATGACCTTGTCGCGGCTCATGCCGCGACTCCGCGATGCAACGAGGAGCGCCAGCAGTGCCATCCGGCTCCGCTGCACCGCGCGGCCGGTGAGCGGGCCAAGCGTCGCCTCGATCGTGGCGCCCCCTAACAGCTTGACTGAGAACACGATGGGCGCGGCGAGAAGAAGGCGAGAACGCGACGAGAATCCGGCGACGTCGCTCCGCCATTCTACCCCCGCCCGAGAGGTCGGGCAAGCAATTCCACATGAGGAGGTGACAGCATGCCGCGCTACCTGATCGAACGAACCTTTCCTACCGGCTTGAGCATTCCGATGAATGCCGAGGGCGCCTGCGCCTGCCGGGCCGTCGTCGACAACAACGCCACGGACGGAGTGACCTGGTTGCACTCCTACGTCAGCACGGACCGCAAGACGACCCACTGCATCTACGACGCGCCGAGTCCCGATGCGATCCGCCGCGTCGCCGAGCTGAACAAACTCCCCGTCGATCGAATCACGGAAGTCCGCGTGCTCGATCCCTACTTCTATCAGCCAACCTGAGGTGACATCGATGCGCTCCACATTCCTGTGCACCATTGCCTTCGTCGCCATCGCCTTCGCGACGGGTTGCACCGACGACACACCGACGGCTCCGAAAGACCTCGAGCTGAACCAGGCACGTGAGGCCACAGTGCGGTACGCGCAGCTCTCGGCCGCGCTTGCCGATGGCTATGTCGACATCAATGTCGTGATGCCGAACATGGGCACGCACTACATGAAGCAGTCGCTGGTGGACGAACGCTTCGAGGTCGACAAGCCGGAGATTCTCGTGTACGCCACCGAGGGCGGCCAGACGCGGCTCGTCGCTGTCGAGTACGCAATTCCGCTCGACCGGGCAGCAGCAGCACCGGCCGGCTTTACCGGCGCGGACGACGTGTGGGATCGCAACACCGGATTCCAGCTCTGGCTGCTGCATGCCTGGGTGCACAAGGACAACCCGAGTGGCGTGTTCCACTCGACGAATCCGACCGTCCAGTAGCGGGGTCGCAGCGAAGGATCTGCACGGTTGTCATCCTGAGCGCAGCGAAGGATCTGCACGGTTGTCATCCTGAGCGCAGCGAAGGATCTGCACCTGATGTTGAACTGGAACCGGCGACTGGCGACCGGGGACTGGTGACTGATCGAACCGACCTCAGATAGCCAGTCGCCAGTCACCAGCAACCAGATTCCGCCGGAGCCAACGGCAGGTCCGCTAACCGCGCAGCCGCGCCTTGAGAAACCGCCCCGTGTGCGACGCCTTGCATGCGGCCACGTCCTCCGGCGTCCCCGTCACGACCACACGTCCACCCGCATGGCCGCCCTCGGGCCCGAGATCGATG
>JANOIJ010000235.1:0-19690 GCA_031407575.1 Gemmatimonadaceae bacterium
TGTCGCGACGATCGTATCGCGACTGGGACCAGCGTGCACCGAGATCCGCAAGATCATCAATCGTCTTGGCCCTATCTGAGACCGTACAGTGAAAAAACTCTCTGAACTTACGTCTCAAGTTGATGCGATTCTTCGGGCTCAGTGGCAGCGTCGTGAGGGAGCAAAGGTTCCCGAGGCAGAAGATGTTCAATTGGGAAATGACGCAGTGGAGCTCACCGCTACGGTCCTGTATGCGGATCTCGCGGATTCGACCGGCCTTGTCCAAGGATACAAGGACTGGTTTGCTGCCGGAGTGTACAAAAGCTACCTGATGTGCGCGTCGGAGCTCATTCGCAATAACGGAGGAACTGTTACTGCGTTCGATGGTGATCGAGTGATGGGCGTCTTCATCGGAAACAGCAAGAACACCTCTGCTGCCAAGTGCGCTCTTCAGCTCAACCACATCGTATCTCAAGAGATCAATCCCCGCATAAAGCTCCTGTATCCAAACACGTCGTTTGAGCTTAGACAGGCAGTCGGGGTCGATACGAGCAAACTCTTTGTCGCACGGACGGGAGTCCGTGGAGCGAACGACCTTGTTTGGGTAGGCCGAGCGGCCAACTATGCCGCCAAGCTCTGCGCGCTTCGTGACGGCGCCTTCGTTAGTATTATCACCGCCGAAGTGTATTCGAGCTTGGCAGAGGAGGCGAAGTTTGGCGGCAGCCCTCGCCAAGATATGTGGAGCAAGTTTACTTGGGATGAATTGGGGGTCGTTGCGTACAGGTCTTCATGGCGGTGGAAGCCCGATTGACCAGTTCGCTCGTGCTACGATCCAAGTTCACTGTCTGCCAGCATCCCCGGTGCCGATGTATAGCTGATTTGGAGAGATCGCGCAGTTGCTCTCACATTCCAAGGGCCAGGCGGACGCGACAGTCAGTACGTGACGCGATAAATTGCACCGGAAGCGTCATCCGAAACAAGAACACTGCCATCAGCGGCAACGACTACGTCGACTGGACGGCCCCATCGATCGCCATTCGATTTCTGCCAGCCGGTTATGAAGTCCACGGCGCTTACCGGCTGACCACCAGAGACTTGCACGCGCACGACTTTCGCGCCGGTCGGCGTATCACGATTCCACGAGCCGTGGTACGCGACAAGTAGATCACCTTGATACTTCGCCGGGAACTGCGTTGCTCGCGCCAGAAACGTCATGCCTAATGGCGCCGAGTGTGCTTGGAGCTCAAGTGCCGGAGCAACGGTGTTGGCGCAACGAGCGGCGTCGTTGTACTCCGGATTGGGAATCTTATTTCCAAAACAGTACGGCCATCCATAGTCTGCGCCATCGGTCACGATGTTGATCTCCTCGGGCGGGAGATCCTCGTGATTCGGCGGCAGGTTGTCGCGCTCGTTCTGCGACGCCCAGAGTGCGCCTGTCTCCGGATGCACCGCGAGTCCGACGGCGTTGCGCAGACCCGTGGCGTACACGCGCTTGCCAGTGCCATCCTCGTTGAACCGCAGCACGGCCGCGCGCTCGGGCGTCTGCTCCACGCATACGTTGCACGACGAACCCACCGCGACGTACATCGCGCTGTCCGCGCCAAAGACGATCGTGCGCGTCCAGTGTCCGCCGCCGCTGGGATAGCTGTTTACCGCCAACGCCGCACCGGTCGCGACGCCGTTGGCGCCGAGCGTCACCTTCACCACACCGTTGGTATTGGCGACATAGAGCGTGCCTTTGTGAAACGCGAGACCGTGCGGCTGATTCAATCCGGTCGCCACCACGACGATGCTGTCGGCAACACCGTCGCGATTGGCGTCGGCGAGACGCACGACGCGTCCACGTTCGGGCTGGCTCGCGTAGATGGCACCATCGGGGGCGAGTGCCATGAATCGCACGCCCGTCAGGCCCGAGGCATACTGTGTGACCTTGAAACCGGTGGGGACGCGAAGCTTGCCGTCCAACGCCGCGATAGTCGTCGTGGTGTCCGCGGTCGGCGTTGGGTTGCTGTCGTCGGCGGCGGGACCCGAGCACCCCGTTGCGAGCAGGACGGCCAGAATACGTCGCATCGATGTCTCCATGGTACGAGCAAGTAAGAGCAAGTACGAGCAAGTACGAGCAAGTACGAGCATTGAGCTGTCAGTAGCCGCGGGCCGGAGCTGGAGCCTGAGCTCTAGCTCTAGCTCTAGCTCTCTAGCTCTCTAGCTCTCTAGCTCTCTAGCTCCAGCTCTAGCTCCGGCTCTCGCTCGCAGCTACTGACAGCTCAATGCTCGGCTCTACCGACCGAAGAGTCTGCCCAATGCGCTTCGCTCCCCGGTTTTGATGCCGCTCGCCGTCGCGAGCGCCGTCGCGAACTCCGGCGCCGTGGAATACCGATCGTCCGGCGCGCGCTGCATCGCCTTGGACAACACCTTCTCCACCGCTTCCGGCAAGTCGAGGTCGGGACGCGCCTGCCGCAACGGCACCGGCTCGTTGCGCAGCCGAGCGATCATCATCTCCTGCTGCGTGCGCCCGGTGAACGGCAGCTTGCCCGTGAGCATCTCGTACGTCATGAGCGCCAGCGAATAGACATCAGTGCGCGGATCCAGTGGCTTGCCACGCAGCTGCTCCGGGCTCATGAATTCCGGGGTGCCCAGAATGATCCCCGTCGCCGTGAGCTTCTGGAGCTCGGCATCCGCGCGACGCTCCTTCGCGAGACCGAAGTCCATCACCACGGCACGCTCGGAGCCGTCCTCCGACTTGCAGATCATGATGTTCTCGGGCTTGAGGTCGCGATGCACGATCTTGAGCTCGTGCGCAACGTGCAGGCCCGCCGCGATCTCGCTCACGAAACGCGTGACCTCCGCCATCGGCAGCGTGCCGAGCCGGTTGTTGCGGTCCGAGAGGATCTCCCCCTCCACGAACGGCATCACCACGTACACGAGGCCGTCCTGCGTCTCTCCCATGCGGATGATGTGGCACACGTTCGTGTGCGCGAGCCGCATGCCCAGGCTCGCCTCACGCTTGAGTCGCTGCATGGCGTTCTGGTCATTCGACAGCGCCTGCGACAACACCTTGATCGCATAGCGATCCTTCGTGGCCGTGTCGTTGGCGAGGTAGACGAACGACATCCCGCCCTCGCCGACTTTCCGCACGATCTTGTATCGCCCGTCCAGTACCTGGTCCACGAGATTCATCGCGGATGGCGGCGCGGGCGGCTCGGCGCGGCCATGCGCAGTGCCGCGCGCCGGCGTCGCCGTCGTCGGCATGGCGAGCAGCTTCGAGCCGTCCTTCGTGCAGAAGCGCGCCTCATCGGGATACTGCGTACCGCAAGCGGGACAGCGATTCATGTCGTCATTCGGAAAGAAGTGGCACCAGACCGTCCCACTCGATGTTGCCGCCGCTCAGCACGGCGACGGTCTTGCCCTTCGGTTTCACGATCCCCTCGAGCAGCGCGGCAAGCGTGATGGCGCCACTGGGCTCCGCCACGAGCTTCATGCGATCCAGCAGCAAGCGCATGGCACCACGCAACGCGGAGTCGTCCACCTGCACCACGTCGTCGAGGTATACCTGATGATGTGCGAAGGTGATGCCACCCACCTCTGCGGCTAGCAATCCGTCGGCCAGGCCCGGAGACGACGGAATGCGCACGGGCCGTCCCGCCTCGCGTGCCCGGGACAGCTTCGGCGCGTTGGCAGGCTCGACGCCAATGACGCGCGCGTTCGGCGTCGTGAGCTTGATGGCTGTCGCGACGCCAGCGCTCAGCCCGCCGCCTCCGACCGGCACCAACACCGTCTCGACATCCGGCATGGCCTCCGCGATCTCCAGTCCCGACGTCCCCTGCCCCGCGATGATCCACGGATGATCGTACGGCGGCACCATCGTGAAGCCCTCGTCCGCGACGAGCTCCTCAGCCCGGTCGTAGCGCTCGTGCGTCGTGGTGCCCGCCAGCTCGATGCGCGCGCCGAGCCGCTCGGCGCCGCCGCGCTTGGCCGCGGTCACCGTGGTGGGCATGACGACCACCGCCTTGCAGCCGAACAATTTCGCCGCCAACGCCACTGCTTGCGCGTGGTTGCCCGACGACGGCGCGATGACACCGCGCGCGCGCTCGTCCGGCGTGAGCTGTGCGAGGAAGTTGTACGCGCCGCGGAACTTGAATGCGCCGCCGCGCTGGAGCATCTCGGGCTTGATGAAGATGCTGCCCCCCACGACGTCGGATGCGGGGTCGCACGGCAGCGTTGGCGTGCGCACCGCCACCGGCGCGAGACGAGTGGCGGCGGCCGTGAGGTCGGCGAGTGTAATGAGTGCGGTCACCGGGCTCCGGTCAGGCAAAGATTCTATTGCGGCCACCAGTCTTCGCCTTGTAGAGCGACCGGTCGGCTTCCTGCAGCAGCATTTCGGGCGACACGGGGTCCGTGCCGCGCGCGAGTGCGACGCCGACGGAAATCGTGATGCTCATCCCGGTGCTGCTCGCGCCAAAGTCGAAGTCATCCACCTTGCGGCGCAGCCGCTCGGCGAAGGTGAGCGCGCCCTGCCAGCCGGTGTCCGGCAGCACGATGACGAATTCGTCGCCGCCGATGCGGGCCACGGCATCCGTGTCGCGCGCGGTGGCCCTCATGATGCCGGCACATTCCTGGAGCACGACGTCGCCGAAGGGATGGCCGCGGCTGTCGTTGATTTCCTTGAAGTGATCGAGGTCGATGGCGAGCACGGCGACGGTGGAGCTGCGCCGCTTAGCCTGGCGCCACTCGGCGCGGAGTCGCGACTCGAGCGCGCGACGATTCAGGCAGCCGGTGAGCGGATCCGTTCCGATTTGCTCGGCGAGCCGCGAGCGCATCGCCTCGAAGCTGCGCGCCAGCAGCGTGAGGTCGTCGGGACGCTTGTCGACGCCGAGTGCGAAGGAGGGCGTGAGGTCACCCTCCTCGACGAGCTTGCAGAAGAGGCGCAGCCGATTCATGCGCGCGCGAAAGCTTCCATACGCCACCACGAGCACGCCACAGACCAGACCGAAGACGCCGAGGCTGAACAGCAGGTGCGCAAGTGAGGGCGCGGGATGCTCGCCGGGCATCGGCGACACGCGCGTCGTGACGAGGTAGGCGAGCCCCGCGAGGAGCGCGGCGTAGGTGCCGAGCCGCCGGCCGAAGTAGAACACGGCGAGCTGCACCACGAGCGTGGCGCCCATGAGGATGCGGCCCATCTCCTGCGTGCTGCCGCTGAGCCACAGCAGCAGGGAGAGCGTGACGATGTCGGCGGTGACGAGGAGCGCGGGCATCCGGTACTCGTGCACCGTCTCGGCCCGCTGGATCAACTCGGCCGAGATCGCGACGCAGAGGAAATACGCGAGCGACGTGAGCCCGATGGGCAGCAGCGTGGTGGTTCGCGCGCCGTCGCCGAACGCGATGGCCAGGGACACCAGCGCCGCGAGCGCGGAATAGCGGACCCACCGCTGCCAGAGCAGGGCCTCGCGGACCAGCACCTCACGATCGTGCCGCAGCGCCTCCACGAGTTCCGGGGTCGACGAAGGCAGCTCGAGCGTGGTCCCGATCAGCGTGGTCGTGAGGAGCGATTCGTCTTGTTCGGCAGGCCAGCTCACGTGCTCGATTCGGGGGTGCGGAGTAGATGGCTAAAGTAGCGCCGAATCAGGGGCCGGGCCAGACAAATCGACCACACGCGTCGTCGAGCGATCGTCCGCCTCGCCGCAGACAGTCATCAATTTTGCATACCATGACGACGTCCGGCAGATCCGTCGGGCCTGGGCGCATCCCGACGAGTAGGCGAAGAATCCGCATGGTCGCTTGATAGTGCGCGTCAGATCATCCGCATCGCTCATCGCGTTGGCGATTCTGGCTGGCTGCGTGGGCGGAACTGCCCGCAACCTGCCGCCGGTCGGCGGGGCGGTCTCGCCGGCCATCGATTCCGGGGCCGGCGGTCAGGCGCGCGCTCTGCTACGGGCCGATAGCGCCTGGCGCGCAGGGGAGTATCCGGCGGCCACGGCGCTGTATGCCGCGATCGTGGATCACGGCGCTGCACCGCCGTCCGTCGCCGTTTTCCGGCTGGCGACGCTGCGCTCGTGGGACAATCAGCTCGTCGAAGCGATCGCCTTGTTTCGGCGCTACGTCGCGATGGAGCCGCGCGACTCCGAGGGACGTATCGCGCTCGCGCGCGCGATCTCCTGGGCAGGTGGCTACACCGAGGCCATCGCCATCTACGACTCGATCATCGTGATCGACTCCACGTATCGCGACGCCGTGCTCGCTCGGGCACAGACGCTCACCTGGGACGAACGCTACCCGGAGGCGCTTGCGACGTATGAGCGGTGGCTCGCAACCCATCCGTCCGACCGCGAGGCCTCCCGCGAGTACGCCAAGACCGTGGCCGGGAGTGGCCGGCTCGGCGATGCGGAGACGCTGTACGCCAAGCTCGCCGCAGCGGGCGATACAAGTGCGCAGAAAGGCCTGGCGCGCGTCATCGGGTGGCGCGGCGAGCTGGAGCGAAGCGAGTGGGCGTGGCGCGAAGTGCTCGTGCGAAACTCCGGCGACCCCGAGGCATTGACGGGACTGGCGCAGGTGCTGACGTGGCAGGGCCGGCTGACTGAAGCCGAGCAATCGCTGGAGCACGCGCTGCGCGTTGCGCCCGGGCATGGAGATGCCCGCACATTGCTGCGCGCGGTGCGCGCCGACCTGCGGCCCAGCGTGTCCAGCACGCTGGTGAGTGTGGACGACAGCGACAGGAATCGGGCGACATTGCTGACCGTCGATTTCACCGAGCGCGCGCCGTGGAATGGCACGATGGGAGGCGGGTACTCGGAGCGCCGCGCCACCCTGCCCGGCATCGATTCGCGCTCCCGTTCGATCAACGTGAATGGCAGCTGGCGCCCGGGCGCGAGCCCATGGATCGTGCGGGCCGACGCAGGAGTCACCCGCCTCTCGTCGTCACTCGCGCCTGTGACGCCGCGACAAGCAACAGTCGGGAGCGGCCGACTTCGTGTCAGCGGGGCGATCGGCCGGTCGCTCAACGTCGGTGCGGCGGTGTCGCGGAGTGCCTTCGACGAGACGGCGCTGCTGATTGCGAATGGCATCGTGTCATCCGAGCTCGCAGGAGAGGCGACGGCGCTGCTGCCTGCGCGGTTCAGCCTCTCGGGGGGAGCGAGCTTTGCGCGGCTCACTGGCGGAGCGCGCGAGAATACGCGCATCGCGGGCTCGTCGTCGCTGCGCTGGACGGCGAGCCGGCGGTTCAGCCTCGGCGCGGGCGCGCGGCTGTTCGGCTACGACACGACGTCCGCCGCCGGATACTTTGCACCGCGCCGCTACACGCTCATGGAAGTGAGCGCCCGAGGGCGCCTTGGCGGTGTGCTCGGCTGGAACGCCGACGGTGACGTTGGATTGGGGCGTCAGAGCATTGCGTTCTTCGGGTCGGACGGCGGCTCGCGACGCGCGGAGAGGCTCGCCGCGTCCTTTGGATATCGCTTCGATCCCGCGCGTGAAGTCAGTCTTGCCGGCAACTACGCGAACGTCGCCGGACCGGGCCAGACCGGACCGAGTGAGTATCGTGCATCGTCGATCGCATTGCGTGCGAGAGTGGGTTTCTAGCGTCCGTGAAAAAAGCAGGTCGTTCGCTTCGCTCAGGACGACAGCAAAAGGGCTAGTCGCGACGAGACGGGCGGTCCGGAATTCCGTCGAACGCGCGGCGCATCTCGCCGAAGAGCGCCTTTCGCTCCGCATGCCACTGCGGCACTTCCCAGGTGTTCCAGGACCAGGTGGGCACCGCGCCGATTCTCGCGGGTCCCTGGCCGCGCGGCAGGATGTCACCGGCCGACTGCGGGTTGGACGGATCGTAGCTCTCCACGACGAAACGGAAGCCGTCCGTCACCGCGCCCGCCACCCATTTCGTTGCCGTATTTCCGTGAAGCACCGTCCTGGACGAGGGATCCAGCACGTGGAGCATGCCCCACGGAATGCGCATCTCGATCACGCCCGTCGTCGTGTCGGCGAACCAGTCCGCCAGCGAGGTCTCGGATTGTCGCGCGTGGAAGAGCCGGTTGCGGTTGTAGCTGATCGCGGGGAAGAGGGTCCCGTTTCGCGCGATGCGCCGGCGATTCGTCACCACGACCAGCGAGTCCCACTTGCCCGCGCTGTTGGCGACGGATCGGAAGGGGACGTTGAAGACGTATTGCGTCGCCGAGGGTTTGCTGCCGGGAATGACGACAGGCTTGTACAGGTTGTACGGATGGTCCACGAGGACCTGGCTGGACGCGGGTCCGGCGAGATGCACGACGAACTCGAGGCCGACCGGGGACACCGTTCCGGTGTGTGGCAGGCGCGTGTCACCCAGGTCGCGCCGATAGGTGTCGATTCCGATCTGATAGTGCGCTCTCGCCCAATCGATGCGTCCGACGTCCAGCCGCAGATGGAGGTAGGCCTCGTCCTGCGCGACGTGCAGCGACGCGAGCTGCAACGGGGTCAGAGTAGGGGTCAGAGTAGGAGTCGCTCCCGCCGGCCCGTACAAGCTGGGCCGGCTGGCCCAGTCACCGCCCGCTCCGTCGACGGTGATCGCCGACTCCTTGGTGCCGGCGCGCATCGCGATCACGCCATAGTGCTCCTCGGCGTCGAGCACATTCAACCAGAGTCTCTTTCGTTCCGCAGGGATCTCGAACTCGACCACGACCCAGTTCTTCTTGAACCACTCGTCGATGAGGGCAAAGAGGCCGGCGCCCGCGGCACCCGACGCGTAGATGTCGCGCGTGAGGCGCGCGTTGATCACCGCCTGCTGCTGCTCCGAGAGGCCGCCGTGGTTCCATCCCTGTGGCTGGACGTGCGCCACTCCCCGCGAGGATGGCACGCCGTACTCGCTGATGACGACGGGCATGTCGCCGTGATGCTCAACCAATTCTCGCAGGTAGCCGAAATAGTTGCTCGGTCCCTCTGGCGAGCGCGCTTGCGAGTATCCCGGATCGGCGATGAGGAATTCGGGATAGTACGGATAGGCGTGGTATGAGGCGAACACACCGGCGGGGAACGCTGACGTCGCCTGCATTCGCACCGCATCGAGCGAAACGGCGTCGTTGTCGTACTCCTTCGATGGCTCCACCACTCGCTCACCGCGGGCGAGCAGCAGCGTGCGTTCCTGCGCCTGTGTGGTCTCGGTTGGATGCGAGAGTGGATCGAGGGTCGGCCAGTTGGTGTAGGCGACCGGCCGTTGCGCGTTGTACCGCTCCATTTCGAACGCCACGAGATACTCGCTTTGCTCCGCGAGCCACGCCTCGAGTCCATTGCCGGCGGCGAGTGTGAGGTACCGCCCCCGGTGGCTCCTCTGGCCCGGTCGCAGCTTGTTGTATGCGACGACCGAGTACGGCTCCCATTCGCGTCCGAGGATGTAGCCAAGTGTCCATCGGGACACGTCGGCGAGATACACGCCGCTGGCGTGACCGGGCACGGCGGGAATCGCCGCATCGCCGTGCAGCAGGCGAACGACATCACGCGTCTCCGCGCGGAACAGGGCGAGCCACTTCGGATCGTCGTACTTCTCTTCGAGCCGTCCGGGAGGGAGTTCCGTCCAGACGCCGTGGATCAACCAGAGCGGATTCGCAGCGTGCGCGAGATTCCAGCTCCTCAGCGCCGCGTAGAAGTGCGGCGGATGCACGGTATAGACGCGAATCGTGTTCGCGCCCATCTCGGCGGTGAGGGCGATCCAGCGTTCGTACGTGCTGTCGTTCGGTGGAAACTCCGCTGGATGCTTCCCGGGCAGTGCGGCGCCGAGATTGATCGCCTTGATCCACAGCGGGGTCCAGCGCCCCTCGGCGTCCCGCACCTCGAGTATGCGGCGCCCAGCTCGTGCGACGATCGACATCGTATCCGGTCGCACACGCGGCGGCAGCGACGCCTCCGACACCGTGGCGGGAATTCGTGCGAGATAGGCGAGGGTGGCCGAATCGCCCGGCATCAGCTCGAGCGCCCGCTCAAAGCGTTGCCGAGCGGCAGCGTGGTTGCCTGCCCGATACGCGGCCATGCCAGCACCGGTCACCGCGTCATGGGACGCGGGCTCCACGGCGATGGCGCGATCGAAGAGCGAATCCGCTGCGGCAAGGCGGCCGACGCGCATGGCCGCGTACCCCGCGCCTGTCAGCGCCCCGGCGTCCTTCGGACACAGGGTGATCGCTCGATTGAACTCCCGTGCGGCGGCGGCAATCTCATTCTTGCGATAGGCGGTCCATCCACGCTCCACCGCCTGCCGCACACCCGGAGAGCCGCACGCGCTCTGCGCCTGGAGCGGGACGGCCGTTATGAGCGCAGCGAAGAGCAGGACGAGAGGTTGATCGGTATGTCGGTATCTCGGTTGATCGGCGGGCGATTGAGGTCGCTGGCCGACCACTCGATCAAACGATCTACTGATCCACCTGTTCGGCATCCCCCTCTCCTTCGTCCACATCGCCCTCCCCTTCCTCTCCCTCTTCCTCCGGCACGACGCGCGCCACCGCCATCACGAGGTCCTTCTCGTCGAGGTTCACGAGCTTGACGCCCTGCGTGTTGCGGCCAGCCACGCGAATGCCCTTCACCGGCATGCGAATGAGGATGCCCTGCTTCGTCATCAGCATCAGCTCGTCCTCGGGGAGGACTTCCATGATGGAGACGGCGTCGCCGGTCTTCTCGGTGCGGTGGATGGTGATGATGCCCTTGCCGCCGCGCTTCTGCACGCGGTAGTCGTCGATGGGCGAGCACTTGCCGATGCCCTTCTCGGCGACGACCAGCAGCGTGGCTTCGCGCTTGATGACCACCATGCCGATGACCACGTCGCGTGCACCGAGCTCGATGCCCTTCACGCCGGTGGTGTCGCGGCCCATCTCGCGAACGTCCTGCTCGTGGAAGCGAATGGACAGGCCATGGCGGGTGGCGAGCACGATGTCGTTCGTGCCGCTGGTGATCTGCACGTCCATCAACTCGTCGCCCTCCTCGATCTTGATGGCCTTGATGCCATTGGACCGCGGGTTGGAATACGCCGAGAGCGCCGTTTTCTTGACCGTGCCCTTCTTGGTGGAGAACAGGAGGAACTGGTCTGCACTGAACTCGCTCACCGGCACGATGGACTTGACCTTCGTGTCCGGCGTGACGTTGATGAGGTTGACTACGGGCTTGCCCTTGGCGGCGCGGCCGGCCTGCGGAATCTCGTGCACCTTGAGCCAGAAGCAGCGGCCGTCGTCGATGAAGACGAGCAGGTACTTGTGCGTGCTGGCGATGAAGAGGTGCTCGATGAAGTCCTCGTCCTTCACCGTCTGGCCACTGAGTCCGCGCCCGCCTCGGCGCTGCTTCTTGTAGGTGGAGACGGCGGTGCGCTTGATGTAGCCCGAGTGCGAGATGGTGACGACCATCTCCTCGTCCGCGATGAGGTCCTCGATGGTGAACTCGCCCTCGTCGCTCGTGATCTCGCTGCGGCGCTCGTCGCCATACTTGGCGGCAATGCCGAGCAGCTCCGTCTTGAGCAGCGTCATGCGCTTTTCCTTGGAGCCCAGCAGTGAGCGCATCTCGGAAATGAACGCGCGGACTTCCTTGAGCTCTTCCTCCAGCTTCTCGATCTCGAGGCCGGTTAGCTTCGCGAGGCGCATGTTGAGGATCGCCTCGGTCTGGCGGTCGCTCAGCGAGAAGCGCGCCTGGAGCTGTGCGTTGGCCTGCGGCGTGTCCACGGCGCCGCGGATGATCTTGATCACCTCGTCGATGTTGTCGACGGCGATCTTGAGTCCCTCGAGGATGTGCTCGCGCGCGAGCGCGCCATCGAGCTCGAATTGCGCGCGCCGCACGATGACCTCGTGGCGGTGCGTGATGTAGTGCTCGAGCACTTCCTTGAGCGGCATGATCTTCGGCACGAGGCGACGCGTGGTCGGATCGGGCACGAGGGCGAGCATGATGACGCCGAAGGTCGTCTGGAGCTGGGTGTGCTTGTAGAGCTGGTTGAGCACGACACGGGGAATGGCGTCGCGCTTGAGCTCGATCACCATGCGCAATCCGTCGCGATCGCTCTCGTTCCGGAGGTCGCTGATGCCCTCGAGCTTCTTGTCGCGCACGAGGTCCGCGATGTTCTCGAGCAGCTTGGCGCTGTTGACCTGGTAGGGAATCTCCGTGACGACGATCTGCGACTTGTTGGAGCTCGCCTTCTCCTCTATCACCGCGCGCGCGCGGATGACGATGCGTCCGCGGCCCGTCTCCTGGTAGTCCTTGATGCCCTCGCGACCATAGATGTAGCCTGCCGTGGGGAAGTCAGGTCCCTTGATGAACTTCCTGATCTCCGACTTGTCCATGTCGGGGTTGTCGATCAGGTGGATGATGCAGTTGATCGTCTCGCGCAGGTTGTGCGGCGGGATGTTCGTGGCCATGCCGACCGCGATGCCCGACGACCCGTTGACGACGAGATTCGGGATGCCCGCCGGCATGACGCTGGGTTCCGTGAGCCGGTCGTCGAAGTTGGGGACGAAGTCGACGGTGTTCTTGTCGATGTCCGAGAGCAACTCCATCGCAATCGGTGCGAGCTTCGCTTCCGTATAGCGGTACGCGGCGGCGGGATCGCCTTCGATGGAGCCGAAGTTTCCCTGGCCGTCGATGAGCGGATAGCGTAGCGAGAATTCCTGCACCATGCGGACGAGCGCGTCATAGACGCTCTGGTCGCCGTGCGGGTGATACTTGCCGAGCACGTCGCCGACGACGGTTGCGCACTTTTTATAGGGCCTGCCAGGCACGAGGCCGAGCTGGTCCATCGCATACAGCACGCGGCGGTGCACAGGCTTGAGTCCGTCGCGCACATCCGGCAATGCGCGAGAGACGATGACGCTCATCGAGTAGTTGATGAACGATTCGCGAATCTCATCGTCGATGAGCCGCGGAAGGATGCGCTCGCGGTTGTTCGGTGCAGTCATCTAGAAAATCGCCAAAAAACGGGGGGCGAAAACAGGCTGGTGAACAGACTGTTGAGTTTAATATTTTGGCCGCACGAAAGCAAGGATTTGCATGATTGCTAAGTCGTTGTGATTCAACGCTTTGTCATTCCGAGCGAAGCCGAGGAATCCGCACCTCGCGCTTTTCCCGATTTCGGCCTTTGTTTGGGGCAATGGCAGCCCGTATCGGCGGGTCGTTTCGCGCGCATCAAGCGCGTCGAGTGAGTGGTAGCGCCGCTGGCCTGGCACGAGCTCTTCAGCGAGGGTGCGCTTGCCGGTCTGTCGGGCACCGGTGAGTACCACCGCCGGCATGACGCGCAGGCGTTCAGCAAGTGCGGCTCCGTGGCCGGTATCGTGTCGTTGCCAATTCCATCCGCCAATTGGCGCCGAGGTGGCGACGCAACAGGAGTCGTGACAACTGCGCGGCCGTTGTGTGGCGCCCGCTCCACAGTGTCTTCCAGAAACCGAGATAACGGGGCCGTAACGGGCACGTATCTCGTTGTCATGTATGTCGTTACGGCATACATGTCGAACGAGGATTCGCGCCACATTCGGCATGTGGCGTGCGACGAATCGTGAACGTACCAACCGGTTCGTTCGGCGACTTCTTCCGCTCGAAAGGCGACCGGTACACCCCACCGACCCGCGAGACGTCCCCTTCGCCTCGCACCCACTGACTCTCGAGGTATTGAATGTTGAATCGCCTCGCACACGTGCGTCTCCGCACGATGCGCACGATTAGCTACGCCCTGCTGGCCATTGCATCGGCGAGTTGCGGCGCATCTACCGATGGTGTCGTCGATCCTGGAAGCATCACGATTTCCCTTCCCACGGCGTCCGGCACGCTCGTCGCCGGCGCGACCGCGACGTTCGGCGTCTCCGTCGGACGCACGGGCAGCTTTGCAGGCGCAATCGACGTCACCGTTGAAGGATTGCCGACCGGCGTGACCGCGTCGGTCGTCCCCACGCAAGTAGCGGCCGGCGTGACGTCGGCCACCGTGAACCTTACCGGCGCCGCGACCGCGGTGGCTGGCGCTTCGACGCTGACCGTGCGCGCCAAGGGTACCGGCGTCTCCGACAAGACCGCAACCTTTTCGCTGACCGTCCAGGCCGCGCCCGCTGGCGGCGGCTTCACCATGTCCCTCTCCCCAGCGACGCTGTCCGTCGCCGCGGGAGCGAACAGCACGAGCACGCTCACCATCGCGCGCTCTGGCTCCTTCACCGGCGCGGTGAACCTTGCCGTGAGCGGCGCGCCGGCCGGCGTCACCGCCACGCTGTCCAGCGCGAGCGTCACCGGCACCACCGCGACGCTGACCATCGCAGTCGCCGCCGGCACCGCCGCCACCACCGCGAACATCACCATCACTGGCAGCGCCACCGGTGCCGCCAACCAGACCGCCACACTCGGCGTCACCACGACGGTGGTGTCTGCGGGCTCGTTTGCGTTGTCACTCGCGCCCACGTCGCTGTCGGTTGCCGCAGGCGCCAACGGTACGAGCACGGTCACCATCGCGCGCACGGCACCGTTTACCGGAACCGTGAACCTCGCCGTCACCGGCGCACCGGCCGGCGTCACCGCGACGCTCTCCAGTGCCGCAGTGGCCGGCAACACCGCCACGCTCACGGTCGCCGTGGCCGCTGGCACGGCAGCAGGCAACTCGAACATTGTCGTCACCGGATCGGCGGCGGGTGTGAGCAACGCCATCGCGACGCTCGCCCTCAGCACCACCGTGGCCGTCCCAGGCTCCGGCAACGTCGTCTTCCGCTTCTGTGAAGGCGTGGTTCCCGCGTGGTTCGCCGTCCAGGACGGCGCGGGCGCGTGGACGCGCGTCATCGCGAACGGCAGCACCTTCAGCTTCGACGTCAACAGCGCCACGGGCGGCGTTGCCTTTGCCAGCACCACCGGCAATTCAGCGGCGACGACGGTCTACTACGGCACCAAGGCGGAACTCACAGCCAAGGGCGTGCAGAGCTGCCCGACGGCGACGGCCAAGACCGTCACCGGCACCACGGCTGGTCTCTCCGGCACTGACCAGGGCTTCGTCAGCTTCGGCGGACGCGCGACGGTCGTCATCCCGGCAGTGTCAACGTCGTTTACGCTCAACGGCGTGGCCGACGGTTCGCGCGATCTCATCGCCACCCGCTCAACCGTCGCCTTCAACGGCACGAGTGTCAGCTCGACGCTGGCGAAGATCATCCTGCGTCGCGGACTGAATCCGGCGGCTAGTTCCGCGCTCGCGGTGCTCGACTTTGGCGCGGCGGAATCGTTCGCGCCGGGAACGGCGGCGTTGACCGTGAACAACCTCGGCACCGACTTGAGCTTGCTCACGGGTCTCTACACCACTGCCGGAGGTGCTTCGGGCGTGTTGTACACCGACATCGCCACGGGAGGTGCAGCACGCACCTTCTTCGGCGTGCCGGTTGCGAATCAGGCGGCGGGCGACCTGCAGCTGATCCAGGCGACGGCACTGCCGCCGAACTACGCCACGGATCCGATCGCGGCGGCCACTACACGCTCGGCCGGTATCTTCTTCGCCGGGCTTGGCGCGCAGACGGTGACGCTCGGACCTGCGCTCAGCATTCCCACGGTGACGACGGCGTCGACGTCGCCATACGTGCGATTGCGTTCTGTGCTGGCAAGGCAGACGGAGTACGACCAGTACTTCTACGTGAGCTACCAGCAGGCCGGCGCGACGCCGCGCACGGTGCAGATCGAGGCGACGGTGGCGTATGTCGGCGCCGGCTCGTTCGACGCGACGATTCCCGACTTCTCGGGCGCGGGCTACGACGCGAACTGGGCGCTCAAGACGGGAACGAGCGTGCTGTGGGTCGTGAACGCGACGGGCTGGACGGCCGGTGTGAACGGCGTGGTCACGGCAACTGCTGGAACCACGACGCGCACGGCGATGAAGGCAGGAAACATCACGCCGTAGTCGCTGCTTCCTAGAATGAAGAACGGGCATCCGGCTTCGCCGGGTGCCCGTTTTTCTTAGTCGTCAGTATTGAACAGCAGTACCTGGTACTGGGAGTGTTTTACTCTGACCCCTCGGACCCGGTCGGCGCGGTTTCGGGATACTCGGTATCGAGCTCGGCGTCCTCCCGCTCCTCGAGCTCGCGTTCGCGCTTCAGCGCTGCATCGCGTTCGGCACGGTACTGGTTGTACCACTCGCGCATGACCTCGCCCGCCAGGTCGCGGTTGCCGAGCCCAAAGGCCAGCGCCAGGGCCAGCGCGATGGCGCCGAATAGAATCGCAAACGCGGTGGTCACGATATCCGTCGCGATGCCCAGCTCCTGCAGCGCCATGAAGATCGCGAGGAGGATCACACCACCGCGGCCCACGCGCGCGAGCGCCTTGCCGCCGTGCAGCGCGCCGGCACTCGCTGAGATCAGCCCTCCGACGAAGCTGCCGAGCACGATGCCGACGAGGATGATCACGATGGCCGCGATCACGCTGGGGATGTAGCTCACCAGCTCCGAGAAGACGCTCGCGAGCGACTCGAATCCGAGCGCGGTTGCCGCAACGATGATCACGGCAAACATCACGAGCCAGAAGACGAGGTTCGCGAGGACGCGCGTGGGGTTGAGGTGCGACCCCGAGCGCTCCACCGCCTCCATCACGCCGTATCGCTCCAACATCTTGTTGAGCCGAATGCGACGGAGGAATCGCTCGACGAACTTCTCGAGCAGCTTTGCCAGCAGGTAGCCGGCAATGAGCATGACGAGGGCGCCGAGGAGCGCCGGCACGATGTCGCCGAACACCTGCGAGAAGCTCGCCTGGAGACGTTCCCAGAAAGTCACGCGATCCTGAATAGCAGAGGTTGAAGGGCCGATCCCACCTGCAAAGCTAGTGTCACGCGGAGGTGGCGCCAACTCAGTTGCGCGTCCCTCGCTTCAGGTCGAAGATCACGCTGCGTTTGCAGTCGGGGCAGATCAACCACTCGCGTCGCCGAGCGTAGCCGAGCCCGAACGAGCCGCCGCCGATCGAGCGCTTGGTCATGGCGGTGCCGTCGCGCGGACAGACGGCGCGCTCCCCAGCCGCTACCGCAACGCGAATCGCTTCCTGCTCGCCGGGCTCGAACTGCGCGTGCGCGGTGGGCATCAGGCCGGCGCTACCGCGGTCGCCTCGATCTCCACCTTGGCGCGACGCTCGATCAATCCCGCCACCACCACCACCGACATCGCGGGGTAGTGATGCCCGAAGAGCTCGCGATACGCGACGCCGATGGCCTTGAGCGAGCCGCGGTACGCCTCGCGGTCAGTGATGAACCACGTCAAGCGCACGACATGCGTCGGCTCGAGCCCGCCGCTGGCGAGTAGCGCGACGATGTTCGCGAGCGACTGTCGCACCTGGTGCGCGAAGTCATCGCTCTCGAACGACGCGGTCACCGGGTTCCATCCAACCTGCCCCGCGAGCGCAACGATGCGGCCCGTGGCGGAAACGGCATTCTCGTAGCCGCTCGGTGGCGCCCAACCCTCGGGACGGAATTCATTCATGGGGTCTCCTCACGCAAGCGGAAGCGCTGCAGCTTGCCGGTGGTGGTGCGCGGCAGCGCGGACACGAACTCAATAGCGCGCGGATACTTGTACGGCGCAATGCGCGCCTTCACGAAGTCCTGCAGCTCCTTCACGAGCGCATCGCCCGCCGCCGCACCATCGCGCGGCACGACGAACGCCTTCACGACCTGCCCTCGCTCGTCGTCCTTCTGTCCGACCACCGCACACTCGAGTACGGCCGCGTGCTCGAGGAGCACGTTCTCCACCTCGGGGCCGGCGATGTTGTAGCCACTCGAGATGATGATGTCGTCCGTGCGCGCCTGATACCAGAAGTAGCCGTCGGCGTCGCGGAGGTACGAGTCGCCGGTGAGGTTCCAGCCATGCTGAACGTACTCGCGCTGCCGCTCGTCGTTGTCCAGGTACCGGCAGCCAGTTGGTCCGCGCACGGCGAGCCGACCGATCGTACCGTCCGGCACGGGCTCGCCTGAGTCGTTCACGATGCACGCCTCGTAGCCCGGCACCACCCTGCCCGTCGCGCCGGCCCTGATGTCATCGCCGGCGGCGCTGATGAAGATGTGCAGCATCTCCGTGGCGCCGATGCCATCGATGATCGAGAGACCCGTCGCGCTGCGCCACGCCTCAAACACGCCGAGCGGCAGCGTCTCGCCAGCTGAGACGCACTGCCGCAGGCTGGAGACGTCGTGCTCCGCGAGCATGCCACACATCGCGCGATACGCCGTTGGCGCCGTAAAGCAGATGGTCGGCCGAAACTCGGCAATTGCCTTCACCAAATGAGGTGGCGTCGCCTGCTCGAGCAGCAGCGTGCTCGCGCCGAAGCGCAACGGAAACAGCAGCAACCCGCCGAGCGCGTACGTGAACGCGAGCGGTGGCGAGCCGCAGAAGAGGTCGTCGGGCGACGGCTTTAGCACGTAGCGCGGAAAGCAGTCGGTAATCGCCATGATATCGCGATGCGAGTGCATCGTGCCCTTGCCCTGCCCCGTCGTGCCGGACGTGAAGGCGATGATCGCGATGTCGTCGGAGGCTGTGTCGCACGCGTCGAACTGTGCTGGCTTGTGTTCCATCAGCGTCAGGAGATCTCCCTGCGCGGTGCCGCCGAAGCGCACCACACGCGCATCCATCGCCGCCTCACAATCCTCGGCGACGCGCGCATCCGTGATCGCGAGTGTGATCTTCGCCTTCTGCGCGATGGCGCGCAGCTCGCGTTCGCGCAGCAAAGCCATCGTGCACACGACGACGCCGCCCGCCTTGAGCACCGCGAACCAGCACGCCGCCAGCATCGGCGTGTTCGCGCCACGCAGCAGCACGCGATTGCCGGGCACCAGCCCGATGTCCTCCACCAGCACGTGCGCGATGCGGTTCGCGCGGCCGAGCAGCTCGTCGTACGTCCACATGCCACCCGGAAAGCGGATCGCTGGACTCGCGCCCCGCCCCGCGGCGACCATCTGGTCGAGCAGCTCGGTGGCGCAGTTCATCCGGTCCGGGTACGCGAGCTCCGGAATGGCGTCCCAGATCCGCACAGGTTGGAGCTCGACCGGCGGGAGATGCTCGGCGCAGAATGTGTCGATGTGTCCGCTGTGCGTTTGTCGTCCCGACAGGAGCTCAGCGACCGAGGGACCTGCTTTTGTGCCCGGGTGCTCGTTCATGCGTCGCGAGCGTTGGAGTATTCCTCCAGCACCTGTCGCGCAATCACGAGCTGCTGTACTTCCGACGTGCCCTCGTAGATGCGCAGCGCGCGGATCTCGCGGTACAGGCGCTCCACCGGGTGGTCCGCGACGACACCGCGTCCACCGAGTAGTTGCACCGCGTCGTCGATGACGCGTTGCGCTGCCTCCGTTGCGAAGAGCTTCGCCATTGCGGCTTCACGCGTGACGCGTTCGGCGACCTGATCGCGCGTCCACGCAGCGCGATAGACGAGCAGCGCGCTCGCATCGATGGCGGTGGCCATGTCGGCGAGCTTCGCCTGCGTGAGTTGGAAGTCCTGGAGCCGTTGGCCAAACATCTCGCGCGTCGTCACGTACGCGAGCGCCTCGTCCAGTGCGCGGCGCGCCATGCCGAGCGCCGCGGCGCCCACGGTGGCGCGAAAGACGTCGAGCGTGCCGAGGGCGACGCGCAGCCCCTTGTCGGGCTCGCCCACGGTGCGCGACGCGGGAACGCGGCAATCCTCGAAGCGAAGGCTCGCGAGCGGATGCGGGGCGATGGTGCTGATGCGATCACCGATGGTGAATCCATGATCGCTCGGCTCCACCACGAGCGCGATGAACTGGCGATCGGCGTCGCCGAGGCGGCAGAACACGACGTAC
>JANOIJ010000243.1:0-19904 GCA_031407575.1 Gemmatimonadaceae bacterium
TGATCTTCCCCCGAGAACGTAGACAGGTGGTTTACGCTGCGTTCGTGATCGCTTGCTCGGATGCCAGCTGCTGTTCGTACTCGACGGGACTCTGATACCCCAAGCTCGAGTGCCGTCGCTGTTGATTGTACCACACCTCGATGTACTCGAAGACGGCCGTGCGCGCCTCATCGCGCGTGTGCCAGTCCGCGCGATCCGCCAGTTCCCGTTTGAGCGTGGCAAAGAAGCTCTCGGCGACCGCGTTATCCCAACAGTCCCCGACGCCGCTCATACTGCATTCCATGGCATGCGCGGTCAGCAGCGCTTGATAGTCGCTCGCCGCATATTGGCTCCCGCGATCCGTATGATGCAGCGTGCCCGGCGCCGGGCGGCGGCCCGTGAGCGCCATCGCCAGCGCGTCGCGCGTTAATGCGCCCGCCAGCGTGTGCCGCATGGCCCACCCGATCACGCGACGCGACGCAAGATCGAGCACGACGGCCAGATACAACCAGCCGTCGCGGGTCCAGAGATACGTGATATCGCCGACCCAGACCTGGTTCAGCACGTCGGTGGGGGTGACGGTGAACTGGCGATCGAGCGTATTCGGCGCGATCGGATGCGCATGCGACGAGTCGGTCGTCACGCGAAAGCCGCGTCGCGGCGTGACCCTGATCCCCTCCTCCTGCATCAGGCGCGCGATGCGGTTCACGCTGGTCGTGGCGCCGGTGGCCGTGAGCTCGACGTGCACCCGCGGGCTGCCGTAGGTGCCGCGGCTCCACTCGTGCACCATCGCGATGTCCAGGGTCAGTTGGCCGTTCGCATCCGCCCGGGCGCTCGGTGGACGCTTCACCCACGCGTAGTACCCGGCCTTCGATACCAGCAACACCCGGCACATCGTGGTGATGTGAAACTCCGCGGTGTGGCCCGCGATGAAGGCAAACTTCATCGGGGGCGCCTGGCAAAGAAGGCCGTCGCTTTTCCCAGGATGTCGCGTTCCTCCCGCAGCACCGCATTCTCGCGGCGCAGGAGGCGGATCTCTTCATCCTGACTCGTGAGCTTGCCGTTTCCGGGAAACACATCCGTCCCGCGGTGGTCCGCCCGGGCCGTGGCTTGCCGCGTCCACTGCCGGAGCATCTCCGGCCCGATCCCGAGCTCGCGGGCGATCTCGCTCACGGGTCGGTCCTTGAGCGCGGCGAGCCGCACGGCCTCCAGCTTAAACTCGGGCGTGAACGACCGGCGGATGCGCCCCCCACCACTGTGTTGCGTTGGCGCGTTCTGTTTCCTGCGTCGTGCCGTCATGTGACACCTCACCCCTGAACATAGCAGGGGTATGTTGGTGTCTACGAACTCGGGGGACCCTCACCTACGTAGGCCGTGGCTTGGGCCCTCGACCGTCGTCGTTAACCCTGATAACGTCAGATCGTGATTCTTGCCGAATCAGCATCGTCAGCCGTGCGCCGCCCCAAAGAATTCTCCGATGATGTCGCAAATTCCATCTACTTGACTCTCAAGCAACTCGTAAAACAGCGGAAGCCGTACAAGGCAATCAGAATATCGAGCCGCCTGCGGCAATAGGCGGCCGTCGTGCTGGCTGGAGAAATAGCGGCTGGCGTGAAGCGCCTGGTAGTGAAATACCGCTGTGACTTCTTTCGCCCTGAGCTCAGCGATCAAGCGAGTTCGCGCGTCGAGCGATTCGCACACTAGATAGAACATGTGGGCGTTATTCGATGCGTCCTCTGGAACATTGGGGAGACTTGCGTCTCCCGACGCCTCGAGCGGTGCCAGCCGAGCTTGATAGCGCGCCCATAGCAGCTTTCGCCGAGCCTGGATGCGATCAATCGACTCCAGTTGAGCGTAGAGAAATGCAGCCGTAAGCTCCGATGGCAGATACGATGAGCCGATATCGACCCAACCGTACTTGTCAACCTCGCCACGAAAGAACTGTGACCGATTGGTTCCCTTTTCACGAATCACCTCCGCGCGCGCGACCAAGTCCGGATCGTTGACATGGAGCGATCCTCCTTCACCCGCAATCACGTTCTTTGTTTCATGGAAAGAAAATGCCGATAGGTCGCCTAGCGTTCCGAGCAGGCGGCCCTTGTACGAGGAAGCGATCGCCTGCGCAGCATCCTCCACGACGCGCAGTGAATGGCGGCGTGCGATCGCGCCAATCGCATCCATGTCGCACGCAACGCCTGCATAGTGCACTGGAACAATCGCCTTTGTCCGATCAGTGATGAGCTCCTCGATCAGGCGCTCGTCAATGTTCGGCTGGTCAGCGCGGCTATCGACGAATCGAATCCGGGCGCCACGGAGCACAAATGCGTTTGCCGTGGAGACAAAGGTGAAGCTAGGTATGATCACCTCGTCCCCAGGCCCGATATCACATAGCATGGCGGCCGCTTCAAGGGCGTCGGTACATGATGTCGTCAGCAGTGATCTCCCTCCGCCGAGTAGCTGCTCGATTCGCGCGTGGCAGAGTTTGGTGAAGTGGCCGTCGCCGGAGATCTTGCCACTGGCTACTGCCTCCTGCATGTAACGGAACTCGTTGCCGGACACATACGGCTTATTGAATGGGATCATTGTTGTTCGCTTTGTACTGCGTGCCGAGAGGACTTCGCCAAGTTGCTTTGCGGCAGCCTGAGTAAGCTCCGTAGTCATCGAGAATTGCGAAGCCGCCATGACACTGCGATGTAATGGAGGTGTTGAGACAGAACTTCGTAGGATGCGTACCAGTCGCCGCCGAGGCGGAGGAACGCGATCGGACCGATGCGAACACGCGCGTCCGGCACCGTGTCGTGGAACCATACAACATGATAGTGCACGCGTTACGTGGGATAGCGAACCTGCAGCTCGAAAGAGATGTGCACTCTGATACCGTAGCGCGACGCCGACAGAGACGGATACCCATCACGGGCTTGATGACACCGCTCGATAGGTCGGGCCTGGTACCCTAAGTCCTTGATCGGTTGCTCCCTGTCGACCAGAGGATCCGGTTAACCGATTCCATCGACACTATCAACAAGTGCAAATCCAGGTTGCGAGCCACCCGTCTTCAGGAACGCAATGGCCATTGGACCGATGGTGACTATGTGCGTCACGGCCGCTCAAGGGCGCGCTGGTAGTCGTCCAAGCGGCGCTTGGCGAGTGCACCCCAGCTGAATAGCTCAGCCATTCGGCGCGCCCCCACCGCGCCCAATCGTTGACGTTCCTGAGCGGGGATCAGCGTGCGAAGCAGGCGCGCGAGGTCGTCACTGTCGTTCAAGCGATACGTCAACCCATTTCCGTCAATGCGCTCAGTGGCAACAAGAGTGTCGTTAACGATGATTGGCAATCCGCACGCGGCCGCATCAAGCATGGACGTGGATTCCTGCGTCGGCCATACGCCGATGTCAGATGCGTGGAACCAGCCCGGCAGCTCCTGAAAAGGCACGAACGCGTGAACAGTGCACCCGTCACACTCCGCCAGCGCGCGTGCTTGAACTCCGCTTCCAACGAACACCGCGCGAAACGGCAAACCAGAGTTGCGCAGTTGCTCGACTGCACGCGCCAGCACAAGAGGATTCTTGTCTTCGGAGAAGCGGCCGGTATAGATGCAGAGTATTTCCCCGGCCTCTACTCCGAGTTCCGCACGGCGAGCCTCGCGACTCTGGTCCGCCGCGAGTCCTGATCTTGGACGAAACAACTCGGTGTCGACGCCTAACGGTGCGTGCTCGAGTAGACGATCCGGCACGCCGAAGAACTCGCGAGCAACCCTCACGCCATCGGTCGTCGGTACGTAACACTTTTCGACGAATTGGCTGACTATTCTTCCCGGTATTGCTCGCGTAAGAAAGTTCCGCAGACGATCTGGTTCCCAGGCACGGGAGGGCCGTTGTGCAAGGGCGAATACTGATGCCGTGGTATGGCTTCCTGTGAAGAACTTGTAGTCGAGAATCGGCCGAAGAAGGGCGGCCTCGAGAGGCAACCAACCAATTGAGGAGTGAACTTGGACAATTTCGGGCCTCAGTTCTTTCAGTTTCCGGAAGAGGCCAGGAAGGCGCACGTAGCCAAACACACGCTTGTGCGCAAGCGTGTGCACAGTGAAGCCATTCACGCACTCTATTGTGCCTGGTGACGCAACGGCTGCGCCAGTGAACGAGCCGTATGTCGCGGCGAAGTTGTCAATATTATAGTAGGGGGCGAGGTCGCCAGTGATGAGATGAACGTCAGCGCCAAGCCGTTCGAGATATCGTGGAAGAATGTTCAACATATAGCCCGTAGTCTTGGCGAAGGACTCGGTGAGAATGACAATACGCATCGTTTGCTGCCGTGACGATGAGAGATAGGTTCGTAGGAATCCGACACGCATCGAAGATATACAACGCATTTGCTCTGGCGCGCCCCGTGCTCCACATCCGGCCACCGGAGTCGCAGGTTGGCGACATTCTAGCGGTTCAGCCCGTTGGTTGCCATGCTTCCAGGGCGATTCCGAGGCTATCGTTGTCATTCTGCAGCGGTAGCTCCTCTCGCCGTCGGCGTACAAGCCGCGGGAAGCCTTGTGAAAGAAGCGGCACGTGTTCGAGTTCGGGCAGCCACTGTGTGGAGAATTCCCTGATCCCTTGGAAATGACCCGCTGAAAAGTGATACGTACTCTCAGGTTTTGGTCGACCCTTTTCAGTGATGTTGGCGCCCGTGGATGGGATGTCCGCTCCTACTCTGGGCCGAAGCCTCCATTCCGGAACTGCGCGTGACCCCTCTACACTTCGATTCTTCTCGGGTTCGCGCTGAATCCGGCGATGACCCTTTTAGTAAGGCAAAATGGCTCACGGCGTTGGTGACATTCCGAGGTCCTCTTCACGACCCATGCGCGTCCTTCATCTTTCCCACTCTGACGGGAGGGGCGGCGCGGGACTCGCATCGTTTCAGCTTCACGTCGCCCTCCGCAGCACTGGCTTTGCGTCAACCATGCTCGTACAGAGAAAGACAAGTCGTGACGACGATGTAGAGGTCGTTCCAACACACCTTCTGCTCGAGACGTTTCGATTGGCGCAGCGACTTCTTCCGCGCCTGAATCCCAGCAGACGGTTCCTCATGTTCAATGAGGATCGGACACCCCCTGTAGAGGAGGCGGCCTTCTTTTCCAAACCTCGTGGGTCGGTAGACGTCGTCTATTTACACTGGATCGCCCGGCTGCTCTCCTCTGAGTTACTCAATCGAGTCTCCCGGCATTTTGCCTGTCCAATCGTCTGGATTCCAATGGATGTCGAGCCGGTAACCGGTGGGTGCCACTATGCCGGAGAGTGTCAGCGCTTTCACGCCACCTGTGGGCGTTGCCCCGTTCTTGGATCCGACGACGAAGATGATCGGTCGCGAAAGGTCTGGCTTCAGAAGCGACAATTCCTTACCGATCTTCCGATAACATTTGTCTCCGCATCGTCCTGGATGACAAAGCAGATTCGCGCCAGTGGACTATTTGGATCACATGAGATTGTGGAGATCGGTCTGGCGGTCGACACTGATGTGTTTTCACCGAATAGCCGCGAGGCTGCCAGGCAGCGGTGGAATCTTCCGGCTGGAAAGAAGATCATTTTCATCGGTGCTCAGAACCTCGAGGATCCTCGCAAAGGAATGCGTGAGCTGTGTGATGCGCTGGAGCGGCTCTCTGCGCGCTTGAAGGACAAATGCGCTGGGGGTGACAAAGTTGAGGAGCCATTGCTGCTGATCGTGGGATCGGGTCCGGAAGTTTTCCGGAATCGACTTCCATTTCCGACGCGGTTCATTGATCGTCTTACCAACAGGCGGGATCTCGCGACCGCGTATCGCTGCGCGGACCTTTACGTCTGCCCGTCAATCGACGATGCTGGGCCAATGATGATTCCCGAGGCGATGCTCTGTGGTACACCGACAGTCGCATTCAACATGGGAGGCGCCCCGGATCTTATTGACAGCGGCGTTACAGGGTATATGGCGCGTCTCGGCGACGTGGGCGACCTAGCGGAGGGTATCGTTCGGGTGATGACCGAGTATCCCAAGGAGCTCGGCGTACGTGCGCACGCCGCCGCGTTCGAACGGCATCATCCCGCACGCGTCGCTGCGCGTCACGTCGCGCTCTGCGAGCGTCTCACTAGCATGGTTCCAAGTTGTTGAAACCGAAGGTTGAAGTTGTGTCATTGTCCGAGGACGGACTCGCTGCCGCCGCACCTCTGCTTTCAGCGAGCGCCTTCAAGCCGCTGCGTCACTTCGCGAAGGGACTCGGGGACGAGCTGACGCGTTTCTGGCTTCGCTCCAACGCCGAGCTCTTACACTCTCCGACTTCGCACGGCTTTATGGCCGTTCAGGGTCGGTTGCCGCTCGGGTTGCTGGTGTATTCGGATAACCCGTGGGAGACGAGTCTCCTCGGGAAACGTGCGGCCGTAATCAACACGTTTGTTGTTGGCCTCGCCCACACGGACAGTGAGGAAGTGATACTTGCCTTGTTGGACCACGCACTACGTCATGCCGACGATGCTGGAGTTCAGTTCCTTCATGGCAAGACATACACCGACAACGCCGCGATCATCCATGCGTTCGAGTCACGGGGATTTCGTTTGATGGACACGATGGTGGACTGTTACTTCGACTATCGGCGGATACCATTCGACAGCCTTCCTCGTCCCGTATTGTCGGATGGTGTCACAGTGCGCTCCGCGCGTCCTTCGGATTGCAATGAACTGGTCGCGTTGTCAGGCCGTGCCTTTAGAGAGCATTTCGGCCGCTTTCACGCGGACGAGCGCATCGGTAGGGAACTGGCCACCCGCGCATACGAGCAATGGATTCGTTCCTCGATGGATGGTTATGCTGACTGGATCCATGTGGCGGAGTTGGGGGGAAAGCTTGTGGGGTTCTCGACTTGGAAGCGACCGTCTCCGTTGGAGGGCCAACTCGAGGTCCGCGTGGGACACCTCAGCCTCGTTGGTATAGATCCTGACTATCGTCGTCAGCGGCTCTTCAGTGCATTGATCTATGAGGGCATGCAGTCCCTGCACGGCATCGCTGACATTGTCGAAGCGCCGACGCATGTGAACAACTATGGTATGCAGCTGGGCTGTTCCAAGATGCGCTGGCACGTATTGAGCGATGCCAGGCATTCCTTCCACAAATGGCGCTAGCGTGCACTATCCCCTCGTAAGTCCTCGTATCCGCGAGGTCACATCGTGGCTCTGAAGGGCATTGTGTTAGCCGGTGGCTCAGGCACGCGGCTGCATCCGCTTACGATCGCTGTAAGCAAGCAGCTTATGCCTGTATTCGACAAGCCAATGATCTACTATCCCCTGTCTACCCTTATGTTCGCGGGAGCTCGGGACGTTCTGATCATCTCGACACCTGAGCACATTGAGGGTTTTCGCCTCCTACTAGGCGACGGTTCCAAGCTGGGAATGGCGATCTCGTACGCTATTCAGCCCCGCCCTGACGGGTTGGCTCGCGCATTCGTCATCGGCGCCGATTTTGTCGGCGCCGATCCATCGGTGTTAGTGCTTGGTGACAATTTGTTCTATGGTCATCAATTTCCACAGATGGTGCTGAACGCAGCGCACAGCAATATGGGAGCAACAATATTCGGATACTACGTGCTCGACCCTCAGCGCTACGGTGTTGTCGAGTTGGACCGATCGGGTCGAGCCATCGGACTCGAAGAGAAGCCTAGTGAGCCGCGCTCGCACTACGCGGTGCCGGGCCTCTATTTCTACGACAACTCTGTTATTCAGATCGCTCGAGAGCTCGCGCCTTCTCTCCGAGGTGAGTACGAAATTACTGACGTCAATCGTCACTACCTTGAACGCGGCGCGCTGCAGGTCAAATTGCTGGGCAGAGGCACAGCCTGGCTCGACACAGGAACGCCCGAATCGCTACTCCAGGCATCCAACTACGTGGAAGTAGTCCAGCAGCGTCAGGGACTCAGGATCGCCGCAATCGAGGAGGTCGCGTTCCGGATGCGCTTCATCGATAGAGGGCAGTTGCTGGCGCTCGCTGAGCCGTTGCTGCACACAGAGTATGGACGTTATCTGACCGTCGTCGCCGAGGAAGATCGTGAGTGGTGAGTCGACAGTAAACGGGACGTTTCTTCCTGCCGTGGTGCTCATCACTGGAGGGGCAGGATTCATCGGATCGAATCTGGTCCGGTGGATTCTTCGGAATGTTTCTGATGTGATCGTTGTGAACCTGGATCTGCTCACCTACGCAGGAAACATTGAAAGCCTTCAGGACGTGGTGGAATTGCATGGGCCGGAGGGAAGCGGCCGCTACTTTTTCATTCGAGCCGACATACGAGATTCTGAGGTCCTCGCGCGTGTACTGGGCGGCGTCGCCGTTGAGCAGTCAACCGGGCGTCGGATACCATCGATCGACGCTGTGCTACACCTTGCCGCCGAATCGCACGTGGACCGATCGATACTCGGTCCGGCTGCTTTCATCTCCACAAACGTCGTGGGGACACATACGCTTCTCGAGTGCGTGCGTGCCGAGTTGAGTCTTCGGTCTCGCCCCTTCAGGTTCGTCAACGTGAGCACCGACGAAGTCTATGGATCCCTCGCTCCCGAAGAGCCAGCATTTACGGAGGCGCACCCGCTTGCGCCAAACAGCCCGTACTCGGCGAGCAAGGCGGGAGCCGACTGCTTGGTGCGCGCCTATCGCGAGACATTTCATCTTCCGGTCATCACCACGCGCTGCTCGAATAACTATGGGCCGTTCCAGTTCCCTGAAAAGCTCGTTCCTCTCATGATCACCAAGGCAATGCAGGACGAGCCGCTCCCGCTGTACGGCGACGGACTCAACGTACGGGACTGGTTACATGTCGAGGATCATGTATCCGGCATCTGGATGACCCTTACCAGGGGTCAGGAGGGCGAAGTGTACAATCTTGGAGGCGATGCCGAGATAACGAATCTCGAATTGGTGCGAATGTTACTGGACGAACTGGGCCGCCCCCATTCGCTCATCAACTTCGTTGCCGATCGGCCGGGCCATGATCGTCGCTACGCCATGAATGCTACGAAGAGCCAGGTTGAACTTGGCTGGGCCCCGCGTCACACGCTTGCGAATGGTCTTCGAGAGACGACGGCGTGGTATGCGGAGAATCGGGATTGGTGGGTGCGGGTAAAGACGAAAGCACAGCATCCTATGGAGATTCACCGCAGCATCGCATAGCACCGCAGACGTGACATTTACGACTCGATCAAACCAATGACCAAGGACGTCGTCCGACTCAACCTAGGATGTGGGAACAGATTTGCGGCGGGATGGGTGAATATCGACCGCTCACTCCCACAATGGATAGCGCGCTTTCTTTTCGCGCCGTCTCATCCTGCGAATCGGACGCGCGAGGGGTTTCTCAATTGGGATTTGCGCAAGGGAATTCCGTTCCCCGACAGCAGCGTAGATGTCGTGTACTCCTCTCACGTCCTTGAGCATATCGCGCATCACGCAGCTCCGCGGTTTCTAGCCGAAATGGCACGAGTTCTCCGTACGGGTGGCAGCGTTCGCGTCGTAGTGCCGGACCTCGAGGCTTCCGCCTCTCGGTATCTCACCGCATTGCATGCCCTTCGCGGTGTCCATCACAACCACGACGATGCGAGCCGGTATGAACTGGCGACGCTGCTCCTCCTCGATCAAATGGTGCGAACGGAGACCGGTGGCGAACTGGCGAAGTGGCTCCGAGCGAATGCGGACTCCCGTTCGATCGCGGAGCGAGGCGGAATCTTTCAGGTGATTGCAGCATCTAAGCCGCCATTGTACGGCTATCCCGCGCCGGTTTCGTGGATCGCGCGCAAATTGAAGCTGCTGGATCCGGTGCGACGAGGAGAAATGCACTACTGGATGTACGACGAGGTTTCACTGGCCGAGGAGTTGCGGCGTGCTGGTTTTCACGACATTCGGCGCGCGACCGCCGACCAAAGCCGAGTCCCCGGATGGATGTCATTCAATCTCGACGCGGATCCAGACGGCGCAGTCTACCATCCCGGATCTCTCTTCATGGAGGGTACCAAGTAGCGTTCGAGCGCCTGGAATGGGACACTGGCGGTTAGTTTATGCTGATAGCCGCAGATTCTGAACTGATGCGATGGCTACCCCGCGAATCACGCGTCGGCGACATGCTCGCTCGTGACCAGGTGGGATGGCAGGCAATGCATGGAGACGCGGATGCCGTCGTCGCTATTCTGCTCGAGCTTCTCGCTTCCCCATCGGCTACAGAAGACTCGGGGCGACTCGCGACAGCGGCGTCAGATCAACAGTTTGGAACCGCCCGCCTCTGCGGAGAGTTTTGCGACATCCTCGAGATGAGCGGCGCATGACTGGCAAGCTCGCCGAGACGGACGAGACGTTGCTCCGCCTCCGCACGACGATAGGCTGACCCCTCACCCAACCTCCGCGGATCGCCAGTGTTATTCAACTCGCGTGTTTTTGTCGTATTCGCGATAGTCTTTTACCTGTTTTGGCCACTTGCGCGAAGGAGTATGAACGTCCGGTGGACGTTCATCGTCGTCCTTTCGTTCTTCTTCTATGGGTGGTGGGACTGGCGCTACATCATCCTCCTTGTGTTCACCGGCATGGTCGACTTCGTCGCCGGACTGGCGATATCGCGGTTCCCTGGACACAAGAAGGAATTGCTCGTGCTGTCGCTGTTCGCCAACCTCGGCACGTTGGGCTTCTTCAAGTATTCGGCGTTCCTCGCGTCAAACCTCAACGCGCTCTCCGGCGCATTCGGGGGGCCGACCTCCTTGCCGGAGGTTGCAATCAACCTCCCTGTCGGGATCAGCTTCTACACCTTTCAGTCGCTGAGCTACACGATCGACGTGTATCGCGGTGATCTGAAGGCAACGCGCAATCCGCTGCACTTCTTTGCGGCAATCTCGATGTTTCCGCACCTGGTAGCGGGCCCGATCATGCGTGCGTCGAAGTTGCTGCCTCAATTGGCGGAGGACAGAAAGCCGAGCCGTGCGCAGTTGTGGGGCGGTCTGCAGTTGATTGCGCACGGGTACTTCAAGAAGATGGTCATCGCCGACAACCTCGCGCCAATCGTGAACGAGGCGTTCAACGGACAGTTCGTGCCGCACTCGTACGTCGACTGGTGGCTGATCGTCGCGCGGTTCGGATTCCAGATCTACTGTGACTTCTCCGGATACAGTGATATCGCGAGAGGACTGGCGAAGTGGATGGGCTACGAATTCACGCTGAACTTCGACCATCCGTATCTTTCCACAAGCTTGCGGGAGTTCTGGACACGTTGGCACATTTCGCTGTCGTCGTGGTTCCGTGATTACGTGTATTTTCCCCTCGGCGGCGCGCGGAGGGGCGAGCTCCGGAGCCACGTCAACATGTGGATCACAATGTTGCTCTCCGGGCTGTGGCATGGAGCGGCTTGGACCTTCATCCTTTGGGGCGCCATCCACGCGCTCTTCCTGAGCCTCGAGCGGATTACGAAGTGGCCGGAGCGCCTGAAGCGGTTCCGCTTCGGTAGCGTCGCTGCCCTGGCAATTGTCATGGCACAGGTCGCATTCGCGTGGGTGTTTTTTCGGTCAGCCGACTTGAACCAGGCGTTTCACATCGCGCGGGGGATGCTGGAGCTCAACGTCCCGCGGATTTCTGTGTCGGGGGCGGGACTTCTCTTCCTCGCCCTGGCCGTTGGTCGGGAGGTGTACTGCTGGAACTGGAAGGGCCGGCCGGCATGGATGAGCCTGCGTACCGCGGTGGTCGCAGAGATGGTCTGGTACGCATGTGTCATCTCTTGCGTCGTCTTTCTGCGCGGACCGGGCGCGACTTTCATCTACTTCCAATTCTGAGGACGCGTGCTCGCCAGCATCCCCTGTCGTCTCGCCATCGTTTCTCTGCTTTCCGCGGTGGCACTCCTCACGCTCGGCAAGGCGCGGCCACCCGAGGGCCAGTTTCACAGCGGATTGTCGCGAGACAAGTTCTGGCTCGTGAAGTTGCGAGCGGATGCTGCGTACGACGCGGTGCTCGCCGGCGATTCGCGCGCGCTGTCCGACCTCGATCCAGCGTCAATGTCGGCCGCGCTGTCGTCGCGCGTGTTGAACTTTGGCTTCAATGTCGCTGCCCTCTCGCCGGAGTACATCGATGCGGCAGCGAGCAAGCTCGACCCGAGGAGCCCGAACCGTCGGCTCATCATCGGTGTCACCCCGCGGTCTCTCACCCCAGTCAATGCGAAGCTGAGTGGGTACGAGGAGGAGGACAATCGGTCGGTCGACGAACAGTTCTTCAATTGGCACCTCAATGGGCTGAACGAAATGTTCCGGCCTGTGTCGCTTCCCCTGCTTATCCTTCGGATACGGGGCGTGCAGGTTGGTTACACGGACCATATGCCCAACGGCTGGATGCCCGTCAGCCTGCGGCCGCACAGTGCGGTCGCGCAGGTGGCGGTCTACAACCGCATCTTCGTCAAAAACCAGGTTTCGAGCAGCATGGAGGAGGCGTTTCTGCAGAAGATTCTCGAGCTGTCGCGGGCGGGTATTCGCGTCGTCGGCGTGCGACTTCCCGTCGCGCCTGCCCTGCTGGATGCCGAGAATCGCATGAGCGGCTTCGACGAAGCAGCCTTCATCCACCGGTTCGAGGCTGCCGGTGGCCAGTGGGTGCCGTCGCCTGCAGGGAGCTTCACTATCACCGATGGAAGCCACATCGACGCAGCGGATGCCCCGCGGTACTCCTCCCTGCTGGCTGCCGCAATCCGCGACGCGGAGCGGACGAAGTGACGGCCCGACGCACCTTCGCCCTCCTCGGCGCTGCGGGCTTCGTGGCGCCGCGTCACCTGAAGGCCATCAAGGCCACCGGCAATGATCTCGTAGCGGCGATGGACCCGAGCGACAGCGTCGGCATCATCGACAGTTTCTTTCCCAATGCCGACTTCTTCACCGAATTCGAGCGGTTCGATCGTCACGTTGACAAGCTTCGACGTCGTAACGAGCCGGTCGATTACGTGAGCATCTGCTCGCCGAACTACCTTCACGATGCCCACATCCGCTTTGCCGTGCGCAATCGGGCCACTGCAATCGCCGAGAAGCCCGTCGTCGTCAATCCGTGGAACCTGGAGCCGCTCGTGGAGCTGGAGCGCGAGAACGGCGTGCGCATCCACACCATTCTGCAGTTGCGACTCCATCCCGTGATGATCGAGCTACGTGAGACGTACCGGAACCTCGTCGAGAAGGGGGTCGACGTCGATCTCACGTACATCACATCGCGCGGCAAGTGGTATTATTTCAGCTGGAAGGGCGATGACGCCAAGTCCGGTGGCATCGTGACGAACATCGGTATTCACTTCTTCGACATCCTCGCCTGGATCTTCGGTCCGGCAAAGGGCTCGGTCGTCCACCTGAAGCGCCCCGAGTGCGCCGCGGGCGTACTCGAGCTGGAACGCGCACGCGTTCGGTGGTTCCTCTCGATCAACGAAGACCATTTGCCGGCCGATGTGAAGTCACTTGGCCAACGGACGTATCGGTCCATTCGCGTTGACGGACGGGAGATCGAGTTTTCCGAGGGCTTCACGGACCTGCACACGAGGAGCTACGAGGAAATCCTCGCCGGGAATGGCTATGGCCTCAGTGATTCGCGCCCGGCAATCGAAATTGCGCACGATATTCGCACGGCTGCGACAGCCGGCCTGCAAGGCGACTTCCACCCCTTTTGCCGTCTCGTTTGACGGATCGCGGCGCCAACACTCCGGGGTGCGCCATGAAGCCCTCAGTACGCGGCAGCGCCGTTCCTTGTCGCTCCAATCCACCATGACACGCAGAACACGACAGAAATGCTGATTCTTGGACTGCATGACGGCCACAACTCGGGCGCGACACTCCTCAGCGACGGAGTCATCGTCGCGTCGATCTCTGAAGAGCGGCTGACCAGAAACAAGAATGAGATTGGCTATCCGCGTCGCTCGATAGACGACGTGCTGAGGCTCGCCGGATGCGCTCCGGCCGATCTCGATGCGATCGTGTACGCGAGCAATTTCATGCATTCCGAAGCGCACCTGCGAAATGCCACGGAGTGGTATCGTGTCGGCCCCGAAGAGCAGCGCATCGAGAGCTCGCGCGCACCAGAGTATCTCAGGGCGATTTTTGACATTCGCCGACGCGAACGCATCGAGCAGGTGATCGAACAGCTCGGCGGAACGAGCGAGCGCATCTCCTTCGTCGATCATCATTTGGCCCATGCGGCGGCAGCGTACTTTGGGTCGCCGTTCCCATTCGACGAGCCCACGTTGATTCTGACGGCTGACGGCGCTGGTGACGGCATGTGCGCCACTGTGTCGATCGGCCGTGGCGCGGAGATCGAGCGCCTGGCAGGCACGAAGCGCGAGGCGTCACTCGGCAAGATCTACTCACGCGTCACCTTCCTGCTCGGCCTCACGCCGTGGGAGCACGAATACAAGGTGATGGGGTTGGCGCCGTACGCGGAACCCAAGCGTTCTGCGGCGATCAGCAAGCTGTTTCGCAACATCGTCGTGGTCGCCGAGGATGGGCTGACATTCAGGACGCCGGGGGCCATCCAGGCCAGCTTTTCCTACCACTACCTCAGAGAGCATCTCGAGCGCGCTCGTTTCGACGAAATCTCGGGGGGCGTGCAGATGTACACCGAGGAGATGCTCTGTGAATGGGTGCAGCAATGCGTCGACAAGACGGGCATTCGCCGCCTTGCGTGCGGCGGCGGCGTCTTTATGAACGTGAAAGCGAACATGCGCATCGCGGAGCTCGACTGCGTCGATGACCTTTTCGTCTTCCCTAGTTGCGGTGACGAATCGCTGTCGTTCGGGGCCGTGTGGCTCGAGTACTATCGCAGGCAGTGCGAACGTGGTGGAAGTCAGCAGCAGGTAGAGAAACGGTTCCTGAGCGATATTTGTCTTGGCGCGAGTTACTCGCAAAATGAGATTCAATCAGCCATTGACGCGGATGTTCCAGGCACCGGCTGTACGGTGGAGCGATTCGACGACGTCGAAGAGCAGATCGCGGCTCGGCTCGCGGACAACCGCGTCGTCGCGCGCTTCGCCGGACGCATGGAATGGGGAGCACGTGCGCTCGGCAACCGAAGCATCCTCGCGAACCCGCGCGAATGGCGCAACGTCGAGAAGATCAACGCGATGATCAAGATGCGCGATTTCTGGATGCCGTTCGCGCCGTCCATGCTCGCTGAAGCTCAAGGGCGCTACCTGCGCAACCCGAAGAACATCATCTCGCCGTTCATGATGCTGGCGTACGGTACGACTCGGCAGGCGGAAGCCGATCTCGGGGCAGCCATCCACCCCCGCGACAAGACGGCGAGGGCGCAGTTCGTCGAGAAGGAACGGAGTCCGGAATACTGGTCCGTCCTCAAGTCGTTCGAAGGAAGGACCGGTCAAAGCGCCGTCCTCAACACGTCGTTCAACCTGCACGGATACCCGCTGGTCAACACGCCCGGCGATGCGATCGATGTCTTTCTGCGAAGTGGCCTGGATTGCCTTGCCCTTGAGAACCACCTCATCACGAAGCCTGCGCCTGCAGGCCCGGACGCGTAGTCACTCGATCATCACTTCATGCCGCTCAACGATATTGTCGTATCCGTAGTTGGCGCACGGCCGCATTTCGTAAAAGCCTATCCGCTCGTTCGCGCGATGGCCGGCCTACGCACGAAGCACGTCATTCTTCACACTGGTCAGCACTACGACCCGACGATGTCGGACGTGTTCTTCAAGGAGTTGGACATGCCTGCGCCTGATGTCAACCTGGGCGTCGGCTCCGGTACACACGCGGAGCAGACTGCGGCCATCATGCTCGGTGTCGAGCGTGCGCTGATCGACATCAACCCCAAGGCGGTGGTCGTGTTCGGTGACACCAACTCGACGCTGGCGGCTACGCTCGCGGCGGCGAAATACTACTTCCCGCTCGTGCACATCGAGGCTGGAGTTCGGTGCAACAACCGCCGAATGCCAGAGGAGATCAACAGGAAGATCATCGATCACACATCGGACTACCTGATCTGCCCGAGCGCCCTCGCCGTCTCGAATCTTGGCCGCGAAGGAATCACCGACGGAGTCATGAATCTCGGCGATTTCATGTACGATACGTTCCTGTTCGCACAGTCACTCGTCGGCACCAGGGAATCGATCCTCGAGGCATATGGTCTTCAGCCGAAGGGGTACATCCTGTCGACCATCCATCGAGAGTTGTCGACGGAAACTACCGGACAGTTGATCGCCATCCTGGATGCCTTGGGAGGCTTGGGCGAGCCAGTCATTCTGCCGATGCACCCGCGCACCCGAAACCGTCTTCGCGCGTCGGGCTACGCGCCCGGTGCCGACAGCCAGTTGCAGATCACGGAGCCCGTCGGATATCTCGACATGCTCGCGTTGCTTTCGGACGCGCGAAAGGTCGTCACCGACTCGGGTGGGCTGCAGAAGGAGGCGTATTGGATGGGCACTCCGTGCGTGACCGTCATGTCGGAGACGACGTGGCCCGAAACGATCGAAGCGGGATGGAATGTTCTCGTCGGGACGGACATGGATCACATGCGCGCAGCCGTCGCGTCAGAGCCGCGGGCCTCAGATCGCCCATTGGTCTACGGACCACCGGGAGCAGCTCAGCGCCTCGTCGAGAGCATGAACTGGCAGTAGGTCTCTCAGGCCCTGTCTCGGGTCTCCGGCGGCGTATCGCGAAGCTCTCGGTCCGGATTGGCTACCAGCGCATACCATGAGATGGCCAGGTAGAGCATGCCGTTGAGACATCCGGCGAGGCTAATGACCTTGAGGGTCGGCAGCGCTGCCAGATCGTACCAGGCGGCATAAGTTACAGCCACGATGAGAACGACGGCCCGCAGCGAATCACGGAGAAAGTGCAAATCTTGTCGATGCAGCACGTCGATGACGCCTGAAAACGCTACCGAAACGAACCCGGCAAATATCATCGGCGAAAGGATGAGAAAATACGTGCTGGCCGCGCCCCATTGCGGGCCAAGCACTGTTGGAAGAACGAGCGGAACAACGAGCACCATGGATCCGACCATCACGGCTCCCAGTAGGGCAACCTGCAGCAGTCGGCGATAAAAGAGCGTGAGCATTCCAGTCGAACGAGCGCGATGCAGTTCGGCAAGCTCGCCAAAGTAGATCTGGCTGACATTGATGGTGATCAGCGCTATTGGCGCGAGCAGCACTCTGTTCACGATCGTGAACACTCCCGCAGCGGCAGGCCCGAACCGGTCCGCGATGACCAGCGTGGGGAGCGCGCCTGTAAACGCGTCCAACATAACGGCAGGTGCGGACAACAGCGGAAATCGACGATAGTGCTTGGCCGTCCTCAGGAGACCGGAAGCGGACACCTCAGAAAACGCGGATCGATCCAGTCGCTGGATACGCCTCGCAAGACGCGCGATGCCCATCATCGATCCGAGAATCTGCCCGCCGATAAGGCCTGTCGCACCGACGCCAGCCGCCCCCATGCCAATCTGTGACCCGACACTCGACGCGCCCTGTGTCACCTTCGTGAAGCTGAGCGTGGGGAAGTCCCGGCGGCGCACCATCCAGAATGTAAGCGCGTCATACGTACCCGTCGCAGCCATTCCCAGCGGAAGCGCCCACGCTAACACGCGAGCATAGTCACGCGTCGCCGGCATGAGCGAACCCAATGCTCCGCTCAGCACGAGGAGACCACAGAGCGCGCTGGTCAACAGCATCGTGCCGATGGCGACGACCAGGACCGACCCGGCATCACGGTCGTCGCTCGCTGCGGGAATGGCTCGGTCATAGCGCAGTGTGGCAATGACGCTGAAGATCGACAACGCCGCGATGAAGACGCCGAACACTCCATACTCTGCAGGCGAATACAACCGGCTGAGAAATGGCGTTCCCGCGAGGCCGATCAGTGCACTGACGGCGCTTCCGCCCACCAGCACCGCCATGCTTCCAGCGAAGCGGCTCTGGCGAGTGCGCAAGAGAAAGTCGTGAATTTTCACTCGAGACGCGACAGGCGCGTGGAGGTGCTTCTCGTCGTCAGTGGGTCGTCTTTTCGTCAGAATTCGCCCATGGAGCGCGTGGCAGAACGCGGCGAATCGACCGCACTTCGCGCGACGCATCGGCGAGCAGCTGATTGAATTCACGCGTTTCCTCGCTGTGCGAGGAGCGTACCCATGATATTGCCTCGATCAGGACCGCAGTGGCCGCGCCCGCGAACAACCCCAGGAAGAACATCAGGATTACGCTCCTGACCGTGCCGCGCGGATCGGGACGTACAGGGCTGATAGGATGTTGGACTACCGTGATGAGCGGCGTGTCGCGCACTTCATCGATGCGTGCGCGCTCGAACGACGTAGCGAGTGTGGAGAACGTCTGTTGCAAGAGTTCGACTTTGCGATTCAGGCGCGCCTTCTCAATGGTGAGTGCGGGCGAGAGATAGTCTTGCCGATTGTCTTCGAGAAATCGCTGGAGAGCGCTCTCCGCCGTTCGCAGTTCCCCCTGGACTTCAATCATCCGGCCTTCCGAGAATCGTCGTTCGGCGCCAGCCCGCGATTGCAGGGTTTGAAGATTGAAGCGATTGATCTGCACGAGCATTGCTTCCGCGAGCTCTCGCGAAAGAAGGGGATCTCGCGTCGTCACGCTGACCGAGACGAGATCGAGCCGTGGAGGGATACTGCTTGTGACCACGCTTTGAAGAGCCTTGACTACCGCATCGCGTCGCATCATCGGATCGCTCTCAGTGATCGACCAGATGTCGGCCAAGGCCCGAGGCTGCGGATTGTCGGACGTCGCGAATGCGCTGTCGGCCAGACGTATGAGGACGTCGGGGGTACGGACGAGCGTCGCGTAAAAAATTGGTGACTGGCTGACATCGACACCACCGACATCTACTCCAAGCTGAGCAGCCAGACCGGCAGCGCCACCGCTAGAGTTGGTCCGAACGATGAACGACGAACTGACCGTGTACGAGCGCGGCTTCAGCAAATGATATACGCCGCTCACGAACGGCAGCACGATCGCGAAAGCAAGGATGCTGCGCCGTCGTCGAAGAAGAACGCTGGCGACCGCGACAAGCGACAGACCACGGTCCGTGGCTGTGTCCGCTAGAGAATTGCTCAGCAAGGACTCCGCATCTCGTGTGTGCGTCGGCGACTGGAGACTGAACAGTCAAAGTGACGATAGGTCCATGACAATAGACGACGGCGCGCTCCATATCAACCAACGAGTTGCCTCGCCATCACACGGAAACTCGGGTTTGATCGCAGTCTGCACCCGAGGTAGCTTTGTGAGTGTTTTGGCAACCCTGCTCGGTGGTTTCGAAATGACTCGGTCGAAATCCGCAGGCGTTTTCTTCTTTTGTCGTTTCGGCGGCACATCCATAATGCGATTTTTCGATCTTTGTGCGGTACTCGTCGGGTTCGTGCCCGCAGCACTGTCGGCTCAGAATCCCGTTCCCACACCGCCGGCGACCCCCCCGGTAGTCGTGCCCTCGACGCGCACGCCCGCGCAGGACGCGGCCGCAGCTGCAGGCACGAAGGTGTCGAACGCCGAGATTGCGGACGCGATCAGGAAGTCGGGACTCACCGAGTCACAGGTTCGCGCTCGACTTACTGCGGCCGGATACGATGCCAAGTTGGCCGATCCGTTCTTCAGTTCCGGCGCCACCGCGAGCGCATCAGGCAGTCGAGGCGCCGTAGACGCGTCGTTCCTCAGCGCGCTCAAGGGCCTCGGTATTCTCAGCCCCGATGTAGCGACCCCCGATGCGAGCGAGACGCAGGATGATAGCCCAAAGAAGGAGGTCGATGGACCGACCAAATCGGCTGCGCCGACCGTTTTCGGAAAGAGCGTGTTCTCGGGAACGTCGTCCGCGTTCGACCCCGTGGCTGCCGGTCCCGTTGACGCCTCGTATCGGCTTGGCGTGGGTGATCAATTGCAGTACGTCGTCACAGGCGATATGGAAATGGCCATGGGCCTCGACGTG